>AXYY01000065.1 GCA_000485475.1 Candidatus Ancillula trichonymphae ImTpAt | reverse complement strand
CGGGGAGATTATCCAAGCAACGCCCATTTGGTTATTTGAACGATTACCGCACAAAAACTATTGTTTTAGACAAGCGGAGCGTTCCGCTTGTCGCAGAAGTTTTTGCGCGGTAATCGGTGGGCGATAAAACTATTTCGCAGATTTCGCAATTCTTAAAAGAAAATGGGGCGATAACTCGGGGCGGAAAGCAATTCAAGGATGACAAAGTAAAATGGATTTTTCCGCTATGGTGGCGAGTTATACGAAGGACGCGGCACGAGCCGATTATTTCAAAAGCGTTGTTTGACAAAGTGCAAGCGGTGATTGAAAAACGAGGTCATAAAGAGCCATCACACAAATCACCGCAAGCATTTTGTGGGCTTTTGAAATGCTCGTGTGGTATGGGGGAAGTATAACCGCCGAGAAAAAAGATAAAACGACAAAAAATGGCAACGAACACCGTTATATTTATTACCGTTGTAGCCGCAAAAGCGTGGTATGGCTTGCCATGAAAAAGAGTTGCTAGAATATGCGTTGGCTGGGCAGATGGTGAGTGTTTTGTCCAGTTCCGCAGTGCCGAAAAACTGGGATAATTTTATGTTTTCGCAATTAGAAAAAGATGAGTTGGTAACAAAAAATGAGACCGACAAGGCGGTGGCGGAGTTGCGTGTTCTCTGGACGAGGTAAATGCGAAAACCAAACGACTTTTTGATGTGTATCATTTAACCGCGAGAATTACCGGGAACGCCGTGCCGAGTTGATGAGCGAGAAACAGTCGTTTGAGTATAAAATTGAGCGAGTTTTGACGAAGTCGGATTTTGGATTGAACCGATGTGAAAAACTGGATTAAAGACGCAACTTCACTCTGTGAAATTAGCGAAAAGTCGTCGCATACGGAGATTGTGAGTGTTTTCGCAAAAATGAAGGATTGAACCTGTTTTTATTAAACAAAAATGGCTTTGCGCCCTCTTTCGCAAAGCCATTTTTGCCTTTTTAATCTTTATCAAAAAATTGCCGAGATGAAGAAAAAATCACCAAATCTGGCGAAATTTCTGACCTTTATGAACATATGGTAGGCGTAACAGGACTCGAACCTGTGACCTCCTGCGTGTCGAGCAGACGATCTAACCAACTGATCTATACGCCCTAATGCGTTAACAGTATGTCAACTAGAAACAGCACACTGTACAAGTATAGCACAACTCAGGATTTTGTGCAGAACTTGTACACAACGGCGCTTGCGCAGCAAACACAATCAGACTTGCGCGACGCGCGCAAAATTTGCCTTTTGCTTCGCTTGCCCTCTCAGCACAAAAGTTTCAGTTGTGGTATAATGTTCACATGAGTAATGATGTTGCACTGCGAGTCAGTAATGTTTCGAAGTCTTTTATATTACCTCTTGAATCAACGAAGAATTTCAAGCACTTTAGCATGAGCGTGTTTCGTGGTACAAACACTTACAGGAATTTAGAAATTATCAGGAATTTGTCATTTGAGGTTAAGAAAGGTGATTTCTACGGAATTGTTGGACGCAACGGTTCTGGTAAAAGTACTCTCCTGAAATTGCTCGCGGGCATTTACTCTCCAGATGGTGGTGAAATTGAGGTGAACGGTTCGCTGGTGCCCTTCATTGAGCTGGGTGTTGGTTTCAATCCGGAGCTTTCTGGGCGCGAGAATGTGTACTTGAACTGTGCGTTGCTGGGTTTCACGCGTGCACACACCAACAGCATGTATGACGAAATCGTGGACTTTGCTGAACTGCATGATTTTATGGAGCAGAAGCTCAAAAATTACTCTTCTGGTATGCAGGTGCGGTTGGCGTTTTCAGTTGCAATTATGGCGCAGGGTGATATTTTAATACTTGATGAAATACTAGCAGTTGGTGATGAAACTTTTCAGCAGAAGTGTTTTTCCTACTTCGCAAAACTCAAGAAGGAGAAGAAAACTGTGATTCTGGTAACGCACAATATGAGGTCAGTTCAAGATTTTTGTAATAAAGTCCTACTAATCGACAAGTCTGGTATCATTGAAGAGGGAAATGCCGCTGAAATTTCGCGAAAGTATAGAAAACTCAATGAGGCACCAAAAAATGCCGCTGTTGACACCGAGAAGTTGTTCGCAAGTGTCGACAGTATAGAGGTCAAGGCAAGTGCGCAAGTTGATGATGCGGTGGTACGGTTAAATGCAGTCTTCAACTCAAGTGTTGACATTGATGATGCTGTGGTTTCGCTAGTTATTTGCAAAGAAACAGGGGAGTGGGTTTATCGCTGGACTTCTAATGAGCAACTTTCTGGTGCAGTTGAATTCACTTCGAACAACCCGTGCGAGTTGAGTTTTGAGATCGAGAATGTCTTTCCAGACGGTGTTTTTCATGTGAACTACTCGATTAAATCGCTAGACCGTTCGAAGGACTACGGCACGTGGGACGAGGCTATAAAGTTCAGCATCTCGCACTCACAGAACAACCCCGAAGACAAGTACTGGAAACTACCAGCCAAGTTCAGTTTACACTAGCATTTCAGTACGCCTCTAGCAAGTTCTGCGGCCTCCTCAGGAGTGTTCGCAACCAAAACACCAGCTTTCTCCAGAACTTCGCGCTTCTGCTTCGCTCCGCCTTGTCCGTTTTGTATAATAGCACCCGCATGCCCCATAGTTTTACCCTCAGGCGCGGTAACTCCAGCAATATACGCAACGACCTTCTTCGTAACGTGCTCTTTGATGTATTCGGCTGCATCTTGTTCTAAATTTCCACCAATTTCACCAATCATAACTATTAACTTCGTGTTTGGATCGTCCTCGAACTTCTTGATCATGTCAATATGTGAAGTTCCTATGCACAAATCACCACCAATACCAACTGCCGCAGTAAAACCAATATCTGAGAGTAGTGCCATCATCTGATAAGTCAAAGTACCAGATTTTGAGACCAGTCCGATTGAACCTGGACCTGAAATTCCATCTGGAATTATGCCTAAATTGCAACTAACCGCCTTCTTCTTGTCCGCCGCATTACTCGGGAACACCGTAATTCCTGGGCAGTTCGGCCCAATAATCTGAACACCTGCATCTTCAGCTGCCTTTTTGAATTCAATTGCGTCCCTTTGTGCGATTCCTTCAGTTATTACAATTACCAGTTTGATTCCGCTCTCAACTGCTTCCAAAACTGCATCTTTTGCGTATGCGGGCGGTACGAATACAACACTAGTTGTGCTTCCGGTGCTGCGAACTGCTTCTCGCACGCTCGCGAAGACTGGAACTTCAACCACACCTGATTTTGATTCAAGTTCAAGTATTTTACCAGCTTTTCGTGGATTAACGCCGCCCAAAATTCTAGTGCCGCACTGCAACATGCGCTCAGTGTGCAGCAGCCCCTGCGAACCAGTTATACCCTGAACTATGCAGCCAGTGTGTACATCTGGCAGATTTGAACTTGAGAACCCAGTTTCAGGTGAAGAATGTGCTTGCGCATGCACCAATTCAGGACCTTGTGTGTGCGTATCTTCGCAAGTTGCTGTAAATTTCTTGTCACGCACAAATGCAACTGCTGTTTTCGCCGCATTACTCATGGTCTTAACACAAATTATGTGCGGGTTCTGCGCATTTTTCAGCATTTTAAGACCTTCCGCTGCTCTGTTGCCATCAAACCGCACGACCAAGTTGTAGTCCGTCGTTCGCATATTATTTAGTGTAGTAATTATCCCCTGTGCAACCAAATCGCACTGCGTAAGTCCGCCAAATATGTTGATTAGAACAACTTGAACATTTTTATCTCGCAGAACGATTTCCAGACTTTTTTGCATTTTGTCCGCGCTCGCACCGCCCCCGATGTCCAGAAAGTTGGCAGGATGAACTTCTCCGTTACCAACCAGTTCGACAATGTCAAGTGTACTCATGACTAGTCCTGCACCATTCCCAATAATTCCAACTTCGCCATTCAGCCGCACGTAGTTGATGTTCAATTCTTGCGCCTGCATTTCCAACTTGTCGGCATTTTTCGTGTACTTGAACTTCTCGAACAACTCCCGATGGCGGAACGCGGCATTATTATCAAGTGAAATCTTAGCGTCCAGAGCCATGAATGCAGTTCGGTTTTCATCTGGTAGTTTGACCAAAGCCAGAGGATTTACTTCCACAATTGTTGCGTCGTTGGTCTCGTAAACACTCCACAACTTCGCCAGAATCTCAGCAAGTTCATCAATTTCAGCATCCTGAAATCCGTCTTCAACCAGAAACTCTTGAGCGCGCTGAGTAGTCAAACCACCTCGTGAACTGAATGCGTGGATTTTGACGCTGTCCGCATCGCTCGCAGCAACGGTCTCAATCTCAACGCCGCCGTACCTGGAAATGACGAGGTTGTAGTCTAAACTTTTGCGGTTGAAAACTATCGCCGCATAATATTCTGCAACTATATCCACTGCAGGCACAATCAGCAGTTTGTCGACACTATGCCCTTTTATCTGCGAGCCGAGAAGTCTGCGCGCGGCATTTTCCAGCTCTAGGTTGTCGTTCACAAGCAGAATGCCGCCAGCTTTTCCCCTGCTTCCAACTTGAACTTGTGCTTTGACTACAACCGGAAAGTTGAACTCTAGGACCCCAGCCTCATTAGCACTTGTAATAACTTGACCAGGCGGCAACCGGACACCTGCATCTTCCAGCAGTTCTCGCGCTTGATATTCGAACAAATCCATGTGCCCTATTATAGCACATCAGTAGAAAAGTGTGAGGTTTTAAGCCAAAACTTGGCATTCTAATTCTACTGTGGTATAATATCCAAATAACTGTAAACTGGATAAAAGGAGTTTTTATGAAGATAGTAAAAATATATTCATTAGCACACTAGCAGTATTGCTAGTTGTAGGGGTTTAAACAGCGCGTATGCGTCCAACACTCCGTCCGCACATCTGAACAGGATATTAAATCTGGTAAGAACTCTGATCACTTCTGGACAGAAAATAATGATAAAGGAACAAAGACGAAGGTTCATGTTAAAGTGAAAAATACTGGTGCGGATAATACTGAGTTTTTCATCGTAGAAGATGTAAAAGGATATGCCGATGACTGG
>AXYY01000064.1 GCA_000485475.1 Candidatus Ancillula trichonymphae ImTpAt | reverse complement strand
CGCGCGGAGAGCAAGGTCTAGTGTTTGCGAGTACACAGGGTACTGGAATTGGAACTGCGTTTATATACAAGGGCGTTCTTATTCCTGGCTCAGAACTTGGACATATTGAAATTAACGGAAAAGATGCTGAAACTCACGCTGCAACTTCGGTCAAAGATCGTGAGAACCTCTCATGGGAGGAGTGGGCAGCAAGACTTCAAGTTTATTATGCAACAATTGAGCACCTCTTTTCTCCAGATGTGATCATTATCGGAGGTGGTGTATCCGAAAAGGCTGATAAATTTATTCCACTACTGAATCTCAAGGCAAAAGTTGTTCCTACTGCATTGCGTAACCAAGCTGGAATTGTTGGAGCTGCACGTTATGCCGCAACTGAACAAAAAAAGTGCAACTCACTGAAACACAAGATTAACGAAGTGTTGTCTGTAAAATCTGAAAATGCGCTTTAATTGAACTTTTAGACACACGAAAAGTGACGAGAACTGGTATAATGTGAAAATGAAAACAGCTGAAATCAAAAAACGGTGGTTAGACTTCTTCGTGAAGAGGGGGCACATCGCTTGTGCGTCTTCATCGCTGATCAGCCCTAATCCAACGACTCTCTTCACAATTGCTGGTGTGGTACCATTTATTCCATACATGACCGGTGCACAAACTCCAGAACACAGTAGAATTACCACTGTCCAGAAATGCGTTAGAACGGCAGATATAGATTCAGTTGGCAAAACAACGAGACATGGAACTTTCTTCCAGATGAACGGAAACTTCTCGTTTGGTGACTACTTCAAGAATGAGGCAATAGAATTCGCTTGGGACTTAGTGACCGGAAGTGTTGAAAGTGGCGCATATGGAATGAACAAGGACAAGATTTGGGTTACCGTCTGGGAAAACGATGATGAAACATATAACAGGTGGCTCGAAGTTGGGCTGCCAAAAGAACACCTGCAGAAACTTGGCAAGGAGGAGAATTTCTGGTCAACGGGAGGTCCTGGTCCTGTGGGTCCTTGTTCGGAAATTTTTCTGGATCGAGGCGATGACTACGGTGCGGACACTGGCCCTGCGAACAACGAGGATCGATACTTGGAAATTTGGAATCTGGTGTTTATGCAGTGGCAGATTGATTCGATCAAGAGTAAATATGACTTCAACATCATTGGAGACTTGAAGCACAAAAATATCGACACCGGTATGGGTCTTGAGCGAGTTGCGTACTTGTTGCAGGGTAAGAATAATATCTACGAGATTGATGAAGTCTACCCAGTTATCCAAAAAGTTGAAGAATTAACAGGACTAAAATATGGCAGTAAACATTCAGATGATGTGCAGATGCGTATTATTGCAGACCACATTCGCTCAGGATTGATGATAATAGCAGATGGCGTTACTCCGCTGAACGAGGGGCGAGGTTATGTTTTACGAAGACTTCTACGTCGTGCAGTTCGTTCCCTTAAACTACTCGGGGCTCCGGATAAACAATTTGAAGCACTTTTCAGGACCAGTCAGGCAGCGATGGCTCCAAGTTACCCTGAACTTGAAACTGAACTTGACCGCATTTTGGAAGTTATACTCAAAGAAGAAGAAGTATTTTCAAGAACACTAAAATCTGGAAGTGCGTATTTGAGCAGTATAATCACTCCGAAGACAACTGTAATTTCAGGACAAGATGCTTTCAAGTTGCACGATACGCACGGTTTTCCGATTGAGTTAACACTGGAAATTGCCGCTGATTCTGGTGTAAAAGTTGATGAGAATGCGTTCAGGAAGTTGATGCATGAGCAGAAAAATCGCGCACGAGAAGACGCACTCAAAAAGCGAGGTGCAGCAGTTGACAAGAGCGTCTACTCAAAACTTGCACAAGAATTAGCCAGTAGTTGGAAAGTTAACCCGCAAGAAGTTGTCGGCAACAATGCAGGAATTTCGAAGTTCCTGGGATACGAAACACTAGAAAATGACGTGAGAGTTGCTGGAATTATAACGAAAGATGGACCTCAGCAGTTCGTAAAACATGTGACTGGATCAGAACCACTAGAAGTTGAAGTCATCCTGGATAGAACACCTTTTTATGCACAATCTGGCGGTCAAGTATCCGATTTGGGAACAATTGTGATGAGCGGTGGTGGTATTCTGGAGGTTGATGATGTGCAAAAAGTTGTCCCCGAGCTCTCAGTTCATAAAGCGCGGTTGATTTCTGGAACTCTAGCGCTCGACGAGACTGGTTTGGCAAAGGTGGACGCAAAGCGGCGAGACGCTGTTAGAAGTGCTCACACAGCAACGCACATAGTTCACAAGGTGCTGCAGGAAATGGTTGGCAAGGGCACAACTCAGAGCGGTTCCGAAAACAGGCCCGGTCGTCTGCGCCTGGACTTCAAAACAACTGGCTCTTTGGGGCATGAAATTGTTCAGCAGATTGAGAAGCGGGCGAACCAGAAAGTGTGCGAAAATACCGCAGTTGACGCAGAATACATGAATATTAAACAAGCGCAAAAGATTGGCGCAATGGCTCTGTTCGAGGAGAAGTATGGCGATCGAGTCCGCGTGGTTAGTCTAGGGCGAACTGACGGCGATGAAGACGAAAACAGCAAGAATGGCGACCAGAATGACGCATGGTCAATTGAATTGTGCGGAGGCACGCACGTTGACAGAACTGGCGATATTGGACTGGTTAGTGTGCTTGGTGTGCATTCAATCGGAACTGGAATACATCGAATTCAAGCACTGGTTGCAGATGCCGCATTTGACGAACAAGTTAAGGAGCGCGCGCTGATTTCCAATATATCGGCACTACTGGGGGCAACTAGTATAGATGATGTTCCTGAAAAAATCCAGTCGTTAATGAATCAAGTGAAGACATTTGAGAAGAAGATTGAAAAGCAGGCTCTGAGCGCATTGCGTGCGCAAATACCCGCACTGCTCGAACAAGCACAAACAGTAAGCGGAAGAAAAGGTGAGGTTGTACTAATTGCCAAACTGTTCAAGAGCGTCCCTAGTGTAGACATTCTGAGAAGCGTTGCACAAGATGTTAAGGCGCAGCTCAAAAATGGTCAAGTCAATTCAAGTGTTGTTTTACTTGTCGGTGTCAATTCAAGTGCAGATTCAAACATGAGCGTGGTTGTTGCAGTAGATGATTACGCGCAGGAACTAGGATTGAATGCAAGTCAACTTGTGCGCAGTGTGTCGCAGGTGCTCGGTGGCGGAGGCGGTGGAAAACCTGACTTCGCAACTGGTGGTGGAAAAGATGCAGGAAAAGTAATTGACGCAATTGAAGTTGTAAAGAAGCAAGTTATAGTAGAACTGGAGTAGAATGGAAGAAATTGCAAAAAGAACGCTGATATGGATCGACTGCGAGATGACCGGACTGGAAAAAGAAGACGAGTTGATCGAGATTTCTGTGGTTCCAACCAACATGGAGTTGGAATTTTTGGACAAGGAAAGTCAGCGCGCTGGAATTGACATAGTCATAAGGCCCACTGAAGGTGGTTTCAAGCGCCTGGAAAACAACGAAACAGTTGAACAAATGCACACAAAATCAGGACTTTATAAAGAGATTAAAACTGGAGTAGAACTTAAAAATGTTGAGAAAATTGTGCTAGACTATATTAAAAAGTTCGCGCCAAAACCATTCAATGGTTACTTAGCTGGTAATTCTGTCTACGTGGACAGGCGTTTTTTGGATGCCTACTTGCCAAATGTTAGCAACCACCTGCACTATCGTCTAGTTGATGTCACCTCAATCAAGGTCCTCTACGATGCATGGTTCCCGGATGCTCCACGCAAAGAACGCAACGACGAGAGTAAGCATCGAGCACTTGATGATATTCTTGAGTCCATAAAGGAGCTGAAGTTTTATAAGGACAACCTCTTTAATCCATCAGTTTCTGGACTAGACAACGAATGAGAACGAGAACCAAAATACTAGTAGAGTTATGATACTTGTAACCGCCACGTAGAACATCAAAAATGGAGGTAGAGGTTTTCTGCCTGCAACACTTACCTTATTAACAAAGATGTACGAAACAAGTAGATTAAACGAGAAGCTGAAAACTATCAGTAACAGCACAATTCCCACAGTAGTTGGCAAAATGTTGATTGGAACTTTTACAGAAAGTGACATCAGGACTGAAATCATCACAACTGCAATAGATGCTGCATAAGTAACGAAGTTGAAAATGCTTGCAAGTGCCTGAATTCGCACTATCTTGGCGGTCGGAAGTTGAACTTTTATAGAGTCCAGAACTTTTCGCAATGCAAATGTCCGCATAAAGAATGTAGCCAATGCAAACAAGAAACCTGCAACGACTAGTGAAACTCCAGTTCCAAACGGCATGCTGAAAGTGAACCCTGGTAAGGAAACCAGACCCATGACCGCTTCAAGTACATTTGATGCAAGAGTAGAGATAATAAACGTCGGTAACAAAACTGCAAGAAGACCCATCGTGACAATTTCTGCAACCACAACAAACCTAGTAAATGCAACCTTCTTCAAGCGTTCAGAATCATCAAACACATCAGAAATCGCACCGTCAACATCTCCGCTGAACAACTTCTTGATCAATATCTTGATATATGCAACAATCCGCATAAGATCAACGATCTCCAAATTACGCATCTCGCTAGTACGCAGTTCCTCTTCAGATTTTGGCGCAGCAACACGCACATTCTGCAACTGCGATTCAGTGGAATTGTTCATTTTTAAGCTCCTGTTCAGTAAAACTCCTAATTACGCTATATATTATATTATAGCACACCGCACACATGAATCAAAACTATTTACGCATTTTCATCTAAAATTGTTAATCTTCTTGATGAAGTTGATGAGTTGTTTTGAAACTGAACTCGGTGCAGTACCAGAAAAACTAGTGCGGCTCTTAGCTGAACCTTCAATACTGAGCACCTCTCGAACACCTGCAGCTGACGAAGTTCCTTTATTTACGAAGTACTTTGCGAGCGCAGCACCCAAAATCTCCTCAAAATCCGCATCTTCAAGATCTTTGAGGTCATATTCCGCACCATCCGCACCCAAAGAGCCGGTTGTCTGCCGCTGTTCACAAAGCCGCACACACTCCCCCGCTAGTTCATGGGCAATTCTGAACGGAACACCTCGTTTTACCAGCCAGTTCGCGATGTCGGTCGCCAGTGCAAAACCACCGCCCGCAGTTGACTGCATCTTCTCGTAGTTGAAGTTGGCAGTTTTCAGCTGACCAGCAAAGGCAGGAAGGACCAGTAGTAGTTGATCAACTGAATCAAAAACTGGCTCTTTATCTTCCTGCAAGTCACGGTTATACGCCAGCGGAAGTCCTTTAAGAGTTGTCAACAAACCAGTCAAATTACCAATAATTCTACCACTTTTACCGCGCGTCAACTCACTAATGTCTGGATTTTTCTTCTGCGGCATAATTGAAGAACCAGTTGAATATGCGTCATCAAGTTTAACAAAATCAAACTCCTTAGTGTTCCAGAGTATGAGCTCCTCAGCAAAACGGGACAAGTTGATGGCAATTAAACTCAAGATGAATGCAAATTCTGCAACAACATCTCTTGAAGCAGTCGCATCCACAGAATTAGGCTCAAGATTGTTAAAACCAAGTTCTTTGGCAATCGCGTTCTCATCAAGTCCAAGCGAATCACCCGCCAGAGCTGATGCGCCATATGTGGAATATTTCGCCCGCACTTTCCAGTCAGTGAGCCGCTGTAGATCACGCAAAAGTGCCCATCCGTGTGCCAAAAGGTGGTGAGTGAGCAATACTGGTTGTGCGTGTTGCAGATGTGTTCGCCCCGGCATAATAACTGACCTTTTGTTAAGTCCAGTGAACGCTTTGGTCGCTTGTTCCTCAATGACTTCGAGCAGCACAACCATGAGCTTTCGAATCTGGACCTCACTATCTAGCAAGTACATTCGTATAATCGCAGCAATCTGATCATTTCGACTTCTACCTGCTCGTAGTTTTCCACCAATCTCAACACCTACACGTTCAATTAGAATGCGCTCCAAAAACCCGTGTACATCTTCATCACTACTAGTTGGCATTAACGAACCAGCAAGAATTTCCTCCTGAATAGTTCTCAATTCTTGTTCAATTTTGTCGAACTCATGATTTTGCAAGATACCCGCAGAATTCAGCGCGCGCGCATGTGCAATTGACCCCAGTATGTCGTATTTTGCAAGTCGAATATCAAATTGCCAACTGCGCGAGATATTTTCCAGACTCTTCGAAGGGCCTCCATCAAAACGACCACCCCATAAAACTCCAGCAACTGCATTATTCTTGTCCACAAAGTGCTTCCTAATCCTAATCTAATCTGTTAATATTGCCATACTCAATGTTTCGTGCGGCAGTTTGTTTATCTGCTAGCCCGTAAATCTGAATAAAACCGCGCGCAGAAAGCTGATCAAATGTGTCGCCTTCCTCGTAAGTTGCCAAATTGTAGTCATAAAGTCCACATTCAGATTTACGACCAACTGGAACTGCACAACCCGAATGAAGCTGCATACGAACATCACCAATCACATACTTCTGCGTATTTTCAATGAACGAGTCCAGCGAATCTTTTAGCGGCGAATACCAGCGACCGTCATACACCAGTTCCCCCCACTTTTGTTCAACTGTTCGCTTAAACCGCACCTGTTCTCTCTCGAGCGTTACGCGTTCTAGTTCTTGGTGCGCCTTGATCAAGGTTATTGCAGCAGGCGCCTCGTAAATTTCACGGCTTTTAATTCCAACGAGCCTACTTTCAACCATGTCTATGCGTCCAACACCATGCTTACCAGCCAGATCACTTATTCTACCAATTAGGGTTAGTAGATCCAGCTCTTCACCATCTAGTGCAACCGGTAGTCCCTTTTTAAATGTAATAGTAATTTCGTCTACACTTCGATCAAGAGTTGGATCCTGCGTGTAGTTGTATATTTCAGGAATTGGTCCGCGCCAAATGTCCTCCAAAACTCCAGCTTCGATGGCGCGTCCCCAGAGATTTTGATCAATTGAAAACGGATTCTCCTCCTTGATCTCAACTGGCAAGTCTTTCTTACGAGCAAAAGCAATCTCCTTATCACGAGTCATCGAGAGGTCACGAATTGGAGATAGGCATTTGAGTTCAGGGGCAAGAGACTGTATCGAGACCTCAAAACGCACCTGATCGTTACCCTTACCAGTGCAGCCATGCGCTAGTGTATCGCAGTCAAATTGGCGCGCAGCTTTGACCAGGTGCTTCGTTATCAGCGGTCTAGAAATTGCGGAGACCAGTGGATATTCCCCCTCATACATGGCATTTGCCTTGATTGCTAATGAGCAGTAATCGCGCGCGAACTCATCTCTCGCATCAACAATGTATGCATCAGTTGCTCCGCATTTTAGTGCACGCTCACGAATGACTTCAAGCGACTCACCTCGCTGTCCAACATCAACTGATACAGCAAAAACTTCCATACCAGTCGCTTCCTTAATCCATTCAATTGCAACTGAAGTATCTAAACCTCCAGAATACGCTAATGCAACTTTTTTCGACACCAAAACCTCCTTAAAGTTCACTATTATTTTAGCTAATGGCTCACATTATACCACAACCGCACGGACTAACTTCTTGCACCAACTTGTATTTCAATTTGCATTTTATTTTTTTATGTGTTATAATAATTTCGGCTGCTAGCGACTCAGTTAAATCTTGGTCGTAAGTGGCTACTTTTCGGAAAACGAAGGAAATTTGTTTGACCCCCAATGAACAAATTGCGTGTGGCGGCGTAAACCTTTTGTGTCCCGATTTTTCCGTGAGATGTATCTTGGCAGAGCACATTTTAGCATCTGTAATTGTATCTATACAGATGTTCGTTATGGTTGTGCGTTCTGCGAGATATAAAACTACTCGTCGCGGTAGTGTTTGTGTACATTGAGGTTCTAGATTAAGTAAATCTTGAAGTAGACTTCGAAGTGTACAAGCCACGGATTTCTGATGAAAAACGAGTCCCCCCTCCCACTTGCTTAACAGTAGGTGGTGGGGGCTTTATTTTGTGCCACTTTTAGAATGCCATTTAGAGCACCAAAGTAAACAAAAACGAGAGAAGAAGTGGAGTAGTAAGTAGAAGATTACGGAAAGTTTACAAAAAGTCGTCAGTTAGCCGTAAAAAGTGAAATTTTATAATACACAACATAAAAATACTGTGATATAATATGAGCAATGAACGAAGGAATAAGGATGAACCATAGTTATGAGAATCGCTACGAAAATTTCGCAGACGAGCTTGTTAATGAGAAGTATGCGTTAGTTTTTGGAGGTCAAGGTGTTGCTTGGCGAAATGTTTTAGGAGAACTTGCAGTTGGCAAAATTGGCGAAGACTCGCGCGCAGTTGTCGACAAAATGAGAAGTATTTGTGAACCAGTTCGTGACGATTTAGTTGTCGCAATGCCTGATGAGGTTGATTACTTTGCAGCCTCACCAAACAAGAGACACAAGGATTCAAGTGCGTATATTTCACTACCTGGAATTTTGCTCACACAGTACGTGCTGCTTCGTACCTTGACCTCTAGCTTTGACTTTCAGAAGCATCCTGCAACTGTTTCCATTGGTCACTCGCAGGGTGTTCTAGGTGTAGAAGTTGCTAGAATAATTCAGGAGTTGGTGGGCGATGACCATCTTGATGAAGTTGCGTCAGTCTTCGCGATCGCACAGCTGATTGGTGCGGCAGCAACTTTGCAGTCGGCGCACGTTGGCATATATTCAACAGATTCAGCAACTGCTATGTTATCCGTGAAGGGTATGCCTAAGAGCTTGATTCAGAAAGCCATCGATAAAACAATTACAATTGGCTCAATTCAGGATTCGGCGCAGGTTGCAGTAAAAAACAGCGAGAAACATTCGGTAATATCTGGTGTACCCAAAGATTTACAGATTCTGCAGTCCGTTCTAGAGAAAATCGCTCACAAGTCTCAGGAACACTACAAGGCCAAGTTAAGTGGTGGCGCTCCGTTAAAGGTGCAGACTGAATTTCTCGATGTTTCTGCGCCATTTCACTCACTACTTCTGGCTGAGAAACTTGAGTTTATTGAAACTGCTGCTAAAAAGTGCGGAATTGATGTCGAACTGGCATCAAAATTGGCAACTGATGTTCTTGTCGACCCTGTGGACTGGGTGGCGACTGTGCATGCAACACTGGAAACTGGCGTGAAGTACTTCATTGATCTGGGTCCTGGAACCGTCATGACCAAGATTACAAGAGGTCTAATTCAAGGCTCGAACACAGGGATTGTATCAGCTGGAAGTGCAAGTCTAATTCAGAAAATGCTGACATCTGGATACACTGCACAGATTGATAAAAGCTGGGAGAAATACAATCCTGAAGTTTTAAAACTGCCCAACGGCAAACTGATCGTAGATACCGCATTCTCCAGACTGACTGGACGCTCTCCGATTATGCTGGCCGGTATGACTCCAACAACGGTTGACCCAGAAATTGTTGCCGCAGCAGCAAATGCGGGTTATTGGGCAGAGTTGGCTGGCGGTGGTCAGGTAACTGCAGATGTGTTCAACACCAACATTACAAAACTACAAGGTTTACTGGAGAAAGGGCGCGCAGTTCAGTTTAACTCCATGTTCCTGGATCGTTACTTGTGGAATTTGCAGTTCGGTGTTTCAAAAGTAGTCAGCAAGGCGCGCGCATCCGGTGCACCAATTGATGGAGTTGTTATAACTGCAGGAATTCCGGAGTTTGACGAGGCGGTTCAACTGGTGAAGACACTTACTGATGAGAATTTTCCGTACATCGCGTTCAAACCAGGAACTACTGATCAAATTCAACAAGTTCTACACATCGCAGAAGCAGTTCCAGAGTACGACATAATTATGCAGGTTGAAGATGGTCACGCTGGTGGACATCATTCCTGGGAGAATTTGGACGACCTACTGCTTGCAACTTATGCGGATATTCGTCGCATGGAGAATGTTGTCTTGTGCGTCGGTGGTGGAATTGGAGTTCCAGATCGTGCAGCGGACTATATTTCAGGTGACTGGGCTCTGAAGTATCATCTAATCAAGATGCCAGTTGATGGTGTGCTGGTTGGTACTGCAGCCATGACGACTAAAGAGGCACAAACAACTCCGGAAGTTAAGGAACTGCTGCTAAAAACTGAGGGCATTAGTATTGATGACAACAACGGATGGATTGGAGAGAACAAGTCAAAGGGTGGAATGATGTCTAGTTTAAGCCATCTACGCGCAGACATTTACGAGATTAACAACGATTCAGCTGCTTGTGCGCGCCTGATCCTAGAGGTTACTGATAATCCAGAACTGCTCGTAACCAAGCGCGAAGAAATCATCAAGGCGCTGAATAAAACTGCCAAAAAGTATTTTGGTGACATTGACAAGATGACGTACTACGAGTTCGTCAAGCGGTTTGCTGATTTGTGCTTCTTGCCGAATCAAAATGCGCCTGAAGAATCTTGGGTTGACCGTTTCTATGACTTGCTGCAACGGGTAGAAGCTCGTATTATTGACAAGGACAGCGGAGATTTCACTTCACTTTTTTCGAGTCAAGATGACCTTTTCAGCGCAGTTGAAGGTAAAGGCAGCGTTCTGAACTACGAAGATGCAATTCTACGCCTAAAAAACAACTACCTAGCAATTGAGACTACTTTTGTCACAACAATTGATGAAATGTGGTTTATCGAGTTGTGTAGAAAACATCCGAAACCAGTACCTTTTATTCCACGACTAGACAATGAACTGTTCAAGTGGTGGGGCTCTGACTCGTTGTGGCAAAGTCATGACTCACGCTACAAGGCATCCGAGTGTAGAATTATACCAGGACCAGTTTCAGTTGCAGGAATTGACAGAATTAACGAACCGGTTGCAGATCTTCTTGAGCGGTTCGAAAATGCGGTTGTAGAAAGATTATCAGCAACTAATGCGGGTTCTCCGGCGGTGTTCTCAAGACTTCGGCGCGCGCCGAATCCTATAGATTTCATAAAGCGCTCGAAACATATATCATGGACAGATCACCTTATTCCGAATCCCGCATATATTTTGAAGTCTAGTGAGTACGAGATCAAGAAAGTACCAAATAAGTTGATGGATATATTTGATCTAGTTGTTAAAATCGACACGTACTGGGACAAGGATGCTGATCCGTACAAATTCCACGCAGTTCGCGAACTGGTAATTCCTATTGTTGTACCGTTTAGTTCATATGATGGTGCGTGTCCAATTGTGGATGAAGACAGATTACCGGAGAAGATGCAAGCACTCTTGGCTGCAACTGCCGGTGTTGGATCTAGGATGACATCTGGAGATTTTGTTGACAAGTTGCCCGAAATGGAGCCAGTTGAGCAAAACATCATCGGAGGAGTCCAGTTTGATAAACCGACCTTCAACAGGGCGAGGTTTGACTTTACTGTAACACTAGATTTAGGGGTACGGCACGGTCTGGTAACTGGTGAGGCGCTCACAAATGAACTACAAAGAGGTGAAGCGGATGCATACGAGCGCACGGCCATGGTTCCAGACGCACTTTTGAGCGCTTGCTGGCCTCCGATTTATGCGGCACTAGGTTCGGCGTTGAAGGACAACTATCCAGTGATTGAGGGGCTCCTGAAAGCGGTTCATCTTGATCACACTGTCAACATGGTTATTCCACTAGAGAAGTTAGTCGGCAAGAAACTGCGGGCGTATGCTTGGGCACAAGGATTGAAAGAGTCCACATCTGGACGCATCGTGGACGTGCGTGTTGCAGTTGTGATCAAGGATTCTGAAGGTTCAGCAGAAGATGAAGAACTTGCAATCACATTCCGCGAGCGGTTTGCAATACAAGGGCGCGTTTCTGGAACAGATATTCCATCACAACCAGATGAAGCAGGTGGCAAGTTCGCAAATGACCAGATTGTTCCAACTGCTAGACGCCTCCTTAGACAAGTAATGGTCAAGGCACCGGCGAACATGACACCGTTCGCCAGGGTTTCTGGGGACTACAACCCCATTCACACATCAGTTAATATTGCGAACATCGCGGAGTTTTCTGGTCCGATTGTGCATGGCATGTGGCTCTCAGCAGTTGCACAACACTTGATCAGTGCGAACTACAAGAACAATCCAGGCTTGAAGATTTCTGGCTGGACTGCGCAATGGTATTCGCTAACGAATCTTGAAGATGAAATTCAGTTGAGTGCGTATAGGACAAGTGCAATCATCGGTGGTGGGTTAATTGTTGAAGTGATTGCGAAAATTGGTGATACGCTCGCTGCTAGATTTACTGCCTCTGTTGAACCCATACGCACAGCATACTGCTATCCTGGTCAAGGCGTTCAGCAGAAAGGTATGGGACTTGATGAGATAACTGCATCAAAAGCGTCCAAGGAGATTTGGGAACGCGCGGATAAACATACACGTGAAGTTCTTGGCTTTTCCGTATTAGCAATTGCTCGTGACAATCCAACAGAAATAGTCATCAACGGAGTCAAGTATTTTCATCCAGATGGACTTATCAACTTGACGCAGTTTACACAAGTTGCACTAACTATACTTGGTTTTGCACAGACTGCTAGAATGCGCGAAGCCGGAATTGCCGTTGAGAACAGTTACTTTGCTGGTCATTCATTGGGCGAATACATAGCACTTTCAAGTTACGCAAACGCAATTCCGCTGGAAAGTGTTATTGAGTTGGTTTTTGCGCGCGGATGCACAATGCACAACTTGGTTCCCAGAGATGCGGATGGTCGTTCGAACTACAAAATGGGGGCGCTGCGACCAAATCAGTTCGGCATAACTGACAAGAACGTGAAGGAATATGTCGCTTCGATTGCCCAGAAGAGTGGTGAATTTCTAGAAATTGTTAACTACAACTTAGCGGGCGCGCAGTATGCGGTGACTGGAACTATTGCTGGACTGGAAGCACTCAAGAAGGATACATCTGAGCGAGTCAAGGCATACGGAGGTCGTGGAGCGTATATGGACATCCCTGGAATTGATGTTCCGTTCCATTCAAGTGTTCTTCAAAACGGTGTTCCTGATTTTAGGAAGAAGTTGCAAAAACTACTGCCCAAAGAAATTGATTTTAACATTCTAGCTGGTAGTTATATTCCGAATTTGGTGGCGCGTCCATTTGAGTTAACATACGATTTTGTAAAATCAATTTTAGATGTTGTGCCATCCGAGTCAGTTCGTGAAATTATTGCGACTAGTGATGCGTGGGCAAGTGCCGTACAAGACAAAAAAGCACTAGGAAGACTTCTACTCATTGAGCTGCTGTGTTGGCAGTTCGCAAGTCCTGTGCGTTGGATTGAAACTCAAAGAATTATGTTCACACCGGTTGAACAAGGTGGTTTGGGAATTGAGCAGTTCGTTGAAGTAGGACTAAAAAATCAGCCAACATTGGCCGGTCTTGCGACTAAAACACTACAACTTCCCGAGTTTTTGGGGCAAAACACCATCGTTTACAATGTGCAAAGAGATTTCGCGCGCATTTACTTAACTGATGACGACCCCATTCCAACGTTTGAGTTTCAGGACACGGATAAGGCAACCACACCGGCACCAGTCGAGAGCAGTGCCGCCCCTGCAACGCCCGCACAAACTGCAAGTGTGAGTGCTCAGAGTGATGCGACCGCAGTGCAAAATGCTACACCAGCGATGAATCCTGCTGCGCCTGCGAGTGCTAGTGTCGACACCTCTGAGAGCTTCAAGGCATCGGATGCGATCAAGGTGCTTTTTGCATACAGCAACAAGATAAATCCAGAGCAAATAGGGCCCAACGATACTGCAGAGACACTGACCAACGGTGTTTCCAGCCGTAGAAATCAGCTGTTGATGGATATGTCTACTGAATTAGGCTTGACAACTATTGACTCAGCTGCGGAGGCGCCAGTCTCCACGCTTTACAACACAGTTGATAAGTTGGCGCACAACTACAAGGCGTTCGGCCCAATACTTGGAGAAATATTCCGCACCAACATACGAAAGCTGTTCGGTGCAGCTGGGGCAAAACAGAGTAGAATTGCAAATCGTGTGCAAGAAAACTGGCACTTGGGCGAAAACTGGGCAGATTTCGTTACTGCCGAGATTGTATTGGGCACACGAGAGGGCACGTCAATGCGTCAGGGTGATTTGACGACACTTACACCTTCGGCGCCTTCTTCCGCGTCAGATGTTGATGCACTAATCGACTTCGCAATTATGCAGATAGCAGCTAGAAGAGGTGTTCAAGTGTCCCTTAACAGCTCTACTGGAGGATCTGCTGGCGGAAGTGTTGTAGATTCTGCGGCACTAAACGAACTTGCTGAATCGATTACTGGTGATAGTGGTATTCTTGCGAATGTGGCACGAGATATACTGGATCAACTTGGTCTTGCACCGGTTGCGCAAACTGATGACAATCCGGATTCAGAAAATCAGGCGGTAGTCGAAGCAGTTGCCGCAGAATTGGGACAAGATTGGTTCAAGCGGATCTCCCCAAAGTTCAATGCTAAACAAGTTGTTTTCTTCGACGATAGATGGGCAAGTGCAAAAGAGGATTTGGCGCGTATCTACACATATGGTCCAGATTCAGAAGAAGTTGGTGAGCTAAACTTGAAGAAAGCGTTTATCGGATTGGGCAAGGACATCAACACAATTGCCTCCTGGTACGCATCAAAGGCAGCAGCTGATGGCAACAACTCGTTGGCTGATGTGTTCGAAAAGATTGCAACAGATGCGCTCAAGACAAAACCTGATGAAGTCAATGACCTCGAAATGCAGGAGAAAGTAGTTATCATTACTGGTGCCGCACCGAACTCCATTGCGGGAGCCATTGCAGGAAAACTGCTAGAAAAAAGTGGTGCGTTCGTTGTGATTACTGCGTCCAATATTGATGCGAAGCGACTTGCGTACGCCAAAAAGCTCTACAGAACGCATGCAAACATGAACGCGAAGTTATGGCTGGTGCCTACAAATTTGAATAGTTACCGCGATGTTGATGAATTTATCTCCTGGATTGGTCAGGAGCAGAAGGAAAGTGTTGGCGCCACAACCAAGTTGATAAAGCCCGCACTAGTCCCGGATCTCTTCTTCCCCTTTGCGGCACCTAGAGTTATGGGAACACTTGCAGATGCTGGACCGGAGGCAGAAATGGAAACTAGACTGTTGCTGTGGTCAGTTGAACGCATGATTGCAGGACTAAGTAGAATTGGCATAGAAACTGATATTGCGCACAAATTACACGTTGTGTTGCCCGGTTCTCCAAATAGGGGCATCTTCGGAGGTGATGGTGCATACGGCGAAGTCAAGTCCGCATTTGATACAATTGTCAAGAAGTGGAATGTTGAAAAGCGCTGGGCGAAGCACGTGACGCTCGCACACCCCAAGATCGGCTGGGTTCGTGGAACCTCGTTGATGGGCGGTAACGATCCGTTGGTTGCAGCAGTTGAAAAAGCCGGAGTTCGGACATATTCCACACTTGAGATCGCCGACGAACTGCTGAGCCTATGCACACCTAGTTCCCGCACACTCGCCAAGTCCGCCCCCCTAGATGCCGACTTCACTGGTGGATTGGGCGGTGGAGAGTTCGACCTTGCTGCACTTAAGCGTGAAGCATATGCGGGCACATTAGAAGATGCTAGTGCCGCACCAGAAGATGCTAAGAGCAAGGGTAAGAGCAAGAAGGTGCACGCACTTCCAACGCCGAAGTCTCCCAAACTGCCAGAAGTTGACTTGGCGAACTGGGACAACTTAACTGCGTCACTAGAAGATCTGCGCGTCATCATTGGAATTGGAGAAGTTGGCCCTTGGGGTTCAGGAAGAACGCGCTTTGAGGCTGAGTATGGTATTCAAAATGATGGAACTTTCGAACTGACCACGTCTGGCGTGCTAGAATTGGCATGGATGATGAATTTGATCCACTGGTCGGACACCCCGACGGCTGGTTGGTATGATGAGAACAACAATTTCGTGCCAGAGGGAGAAATACACGAGCGGTTCATTGATGAAGTTGTTGCGCGTTGTGGTATTAGAGAATATGTGGACGACGAATTGGCGTGGATTAACGACTTGTCAACACAAAATGATGTGTCGGTGTTCCTGGATAGAGACATCACATTTACTGTTCCGACCAAGGAGCTTGCTGAAAGTTACGCAGCGATGGATCCTGAGAAGACTAGAATTTCTGCACTGGATAATGAGTGGGAAGTTAAGAAATTAGCAGGTGCAAAGGCTCGTGTTCCTCGTAAAGTTGCCATGACTAGAAGAGTTGGAGGACAACTTCCGACCAACTTCAACCCTGCGAAGTGGGGTATTCCAACTAGTATGCTTGAGAGTGTGGATAGACTTGCGATCTGGAATTTGGTTGCGACCGTTGACGCATTCTTGTCAAGTGGATTTTCTCCGGCTGAATTGCTACAAGCGGTTCATCCTAGTGATGTTGGATCTACTCAGGGCACAGGAATTGGCGGAACCGACTCGATGCGCAGGTTGTTCGTTGACAGTTTCCTCGGAGAGGAGAAGCCCAGCGATATTCTGCAGGAGGCACTTCCCAACGTTATTGCAGCACATGTCATGCAAAGCTACATCGGTGGATATGGTGTGATGGTTCATCCAGTTGGTGCGTGTGCTACTGCCGCAGTTTCTATTGAAGATGCGGTTGACAAAATCGACTGCGGCAAGGCGGACTTCGTTGTTGCGGGTGCAATTGATGATATTTCAGTTGAATCAATTTCAGGTTTTGGAGATATGAACGCAACTGCAAAAACTCAAGATCTACTAGATAAAGGCATCGACAAGCGTTTCGTTAGCAGGGCCAACGATAGACGGCGCGCAGGATTTGTGGAGTCTGAGGGTGGTGGAGCCGTTTTGATAACTCGCGGTGATATTGCGCTGAAATTAGGTCTACCAGTCTTCGGAATCATCGGTTATGCGAGGAGTTTTGCAGACGGTGCACACACTTCAATTCCAGCACCAGGTTTGGGCGCACTAGGAGCTGCGCGCGGTGGGGTTAACTCTAAGTTGGTTCAAAGTCTAGCACGTTTAGGTGTCGCACCTGATGATGTGAACGTTATCTCAAAGCATGACACATCTACAAACGCCAACGATCCCAACGAGTCAGAATTGTACACCAGATTGTCAACTGCGATCGGTCGAACACCTGGTAATCCGCTGTTTGTAGTTTCGCAGAAGACTGTGACTGGACATGCGAAAGGTGGGGCCGCAGTTTTCCAAATCAATGGTTTGTGCCAAATCTTCAAGTCTGGCAAACTACCAGCGAACCGCGCACTTGATTGTGTTAGTGAAGAGTTCAAGGAGCACTCGCCGATTGTGTGGTTAAGAGAACCGTTAGAATTGATGCGCACGCAAACAATCAAGGCTGGATTGATAACTTCACTAGGATTTGGACATGTTGCAGGATTGATCGCACTAGTTAATCCAGTCGCGTTCGAAGCTGCTGTTGTTAAGGAGTTCGGCGCCGAAGCTGCTAGTGAATGGAGAAGAAGTGCAAACGAGCGGTTGCATTTGGGTCAAAAGTCGCTAGAACTCGCGCAAGTAGACAGGAAGAAGTTGTTTGAGCCAATTGACCACAGGCGTTTTAATGAGAAGAGTCGCAGTTACGATCCACACGAAGTTGAGGCTGGTCTGCTTTTAAGTCCAGACTCGCACTTAGCTCCAAGTGGAAAGTATGAACTCTTCTGATGCGCATTATCTTTGCGGGCACACCGACAACTGCAGTTGAACCACTTGAGGAGTTAAATGAAGTTGCTGAGATCGTTACGGTGTTCACAAAACCTGACGCTCCGTGCGGTCGAAAACAGGTTCTGACGTCTAGTCCTGTACGCGTTCGAGCAGAGGAACTTAAACTGGACGTCGTCACTCCAGGGAATGCGGCGCACTCAAACATCAAGTCGGACATACTTGCTCAAATACAGAAACTTGAAAGTGCTGGTCGCGCACCTGATCTGGGAGTTGCAGTTGCATATGGCGAGATTCTGAGTCACGAGGTTTTAGATGCACTACCGCTTGGCTGGTTGAACCTGCACTACTCTTTGTTGCCGAAATGGCGAGGTGCGGCACCGGTTCAGCACGCAATCTTAAACGGTGAGACAACGACTGGAGTCACAGTCTTCAGAATTGCTGAACAGCTCGATGAGGGCCCGATTTTACTGCAAGAACAGTTCAAAATTGAACATGAAATGACAACTGGAGAACTCTTGTGTGCACTGTCAACTCTGGGCAGTAAACTACTGAAAAAAACACTCAGGTTGCTCGAAACTGCTCATGAAGACAATAACCTGCAAAAAATTGAGGACCTGTATACTCAGCAGCCCAAATTAACTGAACTAGCATATGCAGCAAAACTTGCAAAAGAAGATGCGCGGATTGACTGGAACCGTCCAGCAACTGAAGTTGTTCGAAAAATCAACGCGTTTAGCCCAAACCCAGGTGCCTGGTTTAATCTAGTACAGATGAATAAGGAGAACAAAAGTCTACCAAAAGTTACACGAGTTGTTGCACTTAAGGCGCGCGTCAAACCAGGTGAAACAGCACACGAAGTCGAACTTCTAGAAGTTAAACCAGCCGGAAAAACAGCAATGTCCGCCACGAGTTGGATGCGCGGACTACGTGGTGAGTGGTACCTAAAATAAAACTCTTGACTTTTTTTGTTGTGATACAATACTAACAGAAGGTTATTGGAGGAGAGTGTGCGCATGAAATTGTCTGACTGCAGACTTGATGTTGGGTTGCGCGTTGAATCAATAGACTTGAGTGCGGAACACTGCCACAGACTGAAAGAGTTCGGTTATATCGGAGGGCGTTGACGTAAAAATCTGCCAGAACTGCGTTTTCGGTGGAAAAGTAATTTCAAGAGGAACTGAAAACTGCTTGGTATTGACTCCAGATTGGCGAACGCAATTGAGGTATCTTATGCCTAGTGCGAAACTGAGTAGTCCAAAAATTGCACTTGTTGGTAATTCAAATGCTGGAAAAAGTACACTATTCTGTGAATTGAATGCACCTGGAACAACAGTTAGGCATCGAGACCGGTATGTGGGAAGACAAGGAATTGATTGACTTGCCAGGTCTTGTTTCGCTATACCACATCTCACCTAATGAAGAGGTTGCTGTGCTAATGCGTTGTGGACTTCGGATGGCCGTCATTGTTCGGACCTGATCTCATATTTGTTGCAGATATTCCGCACTTGTCGAGGCGGATGAACACTTCAAAGTGGGCTTCAGATGTATAGAAAACTGTAGGGCAAACAGGACCGACCGGCAAACTTTCCACATATTGGCGGACAAGATTCTGCTGAATAGGTTTCTTGGTGTGATTGCATTTCTGCTGATAATGCTCCTGGTGTTTTCAGCAGCTTTTCTTCACCATTTGTTGAACTAATTGATGTTAATCTTAGAGACGCACTAACTAGTGGATTGATTGGGATCTCTCTGCAATGCGGGCCCGCAGTTTTGAACTCATTTGTTCTCAACGTGCTGCTAGAATCCGCACTAGCGATTTCGCAACTTCTACCGCCACTATTCTTCATATTTATACTACTAGCAGTTCTTGAAGAGTCTGGTTATCTGCTGACGCGCTTTGCGATTGTTGCAGATCGAATAATGCGCTTTGTTGGACTTGATGGTCGCGCACTCTTGCCGCTCGTTCTTGGGTTCGGGTGTAATCTACTTGCAATTTCGACAACAAAGGCACTTCAGGACTCCAGGTCGTCATGCACAATCTGCGGATACCTTATTCCTTTCACGCTCTGCAACGCACGACTAGCAGTGTTCGTTGTGTCATCGCAAATGCACTTTTTTCAAGTTGTGCCGGGTCTAGTCGTTTTCTTGTTGTATATTACGTCAATTCTATTGGTTATTTTATACTAATTGGAATGTTTTTGAACTTGTTTTGTAAACTGAAGAACAGAGAACAGCAAGAAAAAATGCCGTTTATTATATCCACTTGGCACCTATCAGCGACCACTGTTGAAGTCAACGCTCCACTTGCATGGTTAAAATGCAGCAGTTCATTTTGAACGCAGGAAAATCATCACAGTAGTAATCGCAATTATGTAGATTTTGCAAAACGCTCCAATTCCAAGCTCTGGAAAAAGCTTCGGTAAGTTGACAAGGTTGAAGAATTCTGTCTACGGAGTTGTCGCAGAAAGTATTTGTCCAGTGCTTAAACCGGCTGGTTTTGGTAGCTGGCACATTTCATTTGCTGTAATAATTACGGGGTTCCTGGCAAAAGAGACTGTTTTAGCATCACTTGCAAATTTCCTACGCGGTTGATAAATAATGCGGGTGAAGACGATGCGAGCGCCCAAAACTCTGGACTGGTAGAAAACTTGAGGCAGACATTTGCTGAGAGCTCAAGCGGCCAGCTAAAAAAACTCGCGGGAGCTGCGTTCTTATTCTTCATGCTCGCATATACACCACCACACCACCATGTTTGGCAACTCTATTGCTGTGGCATAAAACGCGAGTTTGAAGGAAGATTCGCACTCAAAAGCGTCGCACTCTCGCTGAGCGTTGTATATGTTGTCAGCGTGATATTCCAAGTTGGTGCACTTTTTACATGATTGTTGATAAACTACCGCCCTCATTGCTCGCGCTGTATATGCAGGAACACGCACGATTTCTACGCGTCGAATATGCGGAACTGGAACAGGTCAAGAGAAATCTGACCACAGGCTGAACAGTGCATGTGCAAGCATATGGGAGGTGTGCCCGATTAACTGGAAGTGCATGCAAGAATTTCCTCTTCAATGCAGGTTTAGCCCCAATGCGGCGGACGATTCTCCAAAATTTGTGCATCTCGAGCAGTAATCTTTCCAATTCCTCTGGACTTCACCGGCGTTTTCAGGTGCTCATCAACAAAAGCATCAAGAATTTTTGCAACTTCATACTTTGGATTATCAACTACTCCCTTTGACCAGACACGCACAACTCTCCACCCCAAAAACTCCAGTTCCTCTTTTCTGAATCGCAGTTTTTGTCTGAGCGACTTAACGCCGTTGAAAATCGTATCGTCAATCAAAACCGCAACCGCTTTATTACTACTCTTTGAGAACACTGTTAGCGGTATTTTGCGGTCGAACATATCCGAAAAGTTGTAATCTATCTGAACCTCGTAATCTTGACCAGAAACTTGTCCGGCAAGATAATCAACTATGCTGCTTTGCTCAAACGTTGGTCCAGTGATGGCAAAACTTGACTTCATATATTCACGAGTTGGCTTATTTACCGTGATTCCGTCCAACTCAAGCACATCAATCCCCAAGTAATTCTTAATCTTGTTCGCATCAACTTCATCACTACTGACACTTTTAGTAAAACTCAACAAGTCGAAAAGTAACCGCTGTCCAGAAGTCATCAAATTGTTCCGCTTCAGATCATTTGCCTCAACTGATGTGCAAATCTGGAAGTTTTTATTAACTGAAGATAACAAAGCAACAAGATCCGAAAATCCGGACTTCGCAAATAACGAACCGAAGTCATAAAGCACCTTATTTTGCGGAGTTCTAGCAATTGAAACAACCAACAAAACATCATCAGCTGGCAAAAACGAGGCATTGTCAATGCATGCAATATCAATAAAATTTCCAGATCTCTCAAATGCTATCATACTTTTGGCAATTGTAGAATCATTCTGCAGCCGCACTTTCAGCTCATCTTTTATACGTTTTGCAAACTTCTGCGTCAGAGTACCAACATTTAATGAATCCGCACTTCGTTGACAATACTCCACGATGTAGTCGCAGACAAAATTCACTTCAGTTTCGCAAATTGCATCCAATGTTTCCGAATTCTTCAAGTAGGAATATTTTATGCAACCACCTGCTTTTAACTCTGTGTTATCAATAAATACACGTGAATAACCCTGGTCCTTGATAAATTTGGTTAGCCGCACATCTCTGAGACTTGTGCGAGAATCCATCTCAAAAACAGGTAGAATATTAGCAAGCGCCTGCACGCAACGCGATGAAGTTACATGCAAATCGGTCAGTATAACAACTCGTTTTACCTTCGCGATGCACAGGACAAGTGCGTACGGTGATATATTTTCAACATCTTCGATAATCAGCGTGTCAACAACTTCATCTGCACGCAAAATGGCTGGTATATTTTTCCAGGATGTCCCAAAAGCACTGCAGTAGTGTTTCGCAAACTTAAGATAGTTACTCGCTTCAAGACTGGGAAATGCAGCAACCTGCTCCTGAAGTCGCATATTCTTGATGAATTTTACAGGCGCGCTGAGTAGTTGCACATGCTGTTTATCCAGTTCGGTAAATTTATCCACAAGTTGCTGCAACTTCGCCGAAGTAATCTCGTTGTAGACAGTGTGCGACTCAAGCATCTGCTCCTTCGCGCTCTCAAACCAGGTGCGCTCAAATGTGGACAGTAAGTCCCTCTTTTGAATTCTACGCTTGCAGATTTCTTTTGCAAATTCATCCAGGCCCTCATTCACGAAGAAGTTGACAGCACTAGCATGTTTTGGTAACAAACGGATCAACTTTGCATTATCAGCAACTTCTCGTAATCTACTTTCAAGAGTGGTAAAATCAGCAGACATTAAATCTTCAAGTTCAACAACACCGCTAAACGCTTCTTGCACATTCTGAATATCGTTGACAACCAAACTCGCAAGATTGTGTGCAGTTGGAATCGAGCTTGGTAGACTTGGAACAAAATTCTCCCACAACAACTCTGAATCTTTTCCAGAATCGTTCATACCCTTGCAAATAGCACTCCACAAAACCTTCTGATCCTGAATTTCCAGGAGCTTTTCGTGCATGTTCGAGACTTTTTGTCCAGGCCTAAGTAGTGTTTTTGACTCCTTCAGAAGCCGTTTCCGTTCCAAAAATCCTAGACTTTTGTTTTGACTAGACTTCGGAGCAGTAACAGATATGAACGGCTGTAGATCTCTGATGAATATATCGTTCGTGAACAAATCTAGAGTTTGACGAATCGCGCTGAGAAGTTGCACAATTCTATTTAGCTTCGTCATGTTCTCGGGATCTAGAATTTGAACACTCGCAGTAATTTGCGCAACCTCTTTTTTCAGCTGCGGCAGCGAAGTGTTGAGTAGGCGATCCGCAGATTCAAGTACATTTTCAGCTTTCTGAACAGATTCAATTACTGCAAGTATCCAATCAATCGCACCACTTGTGTCGGACTTACTAGTAAAAATCTCCTCGTTAACATTCAGTAGTTCCTCAAAGTTGTCCTTAAATGCGGGAAACTGGTCCTTGACATTTATGCATGTGTCCCGCGAAAACCGCACACCAACATCTTCAGCTGCTAAATTAGGCATAGTTTTGTTGATGGTGTCGTAATAACTAACTCCCCAAGGTTTCTTCCGCCGATGTATTAGGTCGAAGTTGGCGCTAATCTTCTGGCGCAGATCCTCTAGTTCCATGCTAATGCGTAGGTCGTAACTTGGTTGAACACCATCGTAGTTCTCGTATATACTTGTGATTTTTTTTACGAAGTTCTTGTTATCATCAAGTGAAGTAAATGCATCAACGTAGAGATCATCCAGTTCATGTTTTTTGAGGTATTTCAAAACATTTCGCGCACTTTTCTGCGTCTTGGAGATGTGCAAAACTCTTTCACCTCGGCAATTCGACTGTGCAACAAAAGCAGCAATCAACTCAGGATTCGCACTTTTGAGCGGAGTATCCACGACGAACCCCAACCCTTGATTATACACGGAGACCAGTAACCGCTCCTTGAAGGTTAAGTCACCAACACCAATTTCAGCAGTTGGTAGTGAATCTTCTAGTGCGTTTATTTTTGCAGCATCGTTGAAGTCAACCGCCAACTTCAAGAGTGCAACATTTCTAGCATCGTTGAAGGTGACCTTTTCTGCATGAAGTGATTCGATTAACTTGTTGTTCAGTATATACTCGCGCATATTTTCAAAATACTTGTGGTAATCCTCCCCTACGTGGTAAAACGTGATGAAGTTCTTGTAAACTATCTTCTTTTGGGTAGTTGAAAATTTGGAGTCCAAGACTTTTAAGGCGCTCTTCTCATCAAAAGTCTGGTTCTTGCGCAAATTGATGACTTGCTCCTTAATTCCGAATATTTTGGCTACTTGCGGATTCAACTTGACCGTGTTTTCCAGAGTTATGACAACATCTTTATTTTTATTACTCTTCACCAAATTGCACTTGCGCATGAAAATTGGCAGACTATCGAACAGTCCTGATACAAGATATGCACTACAATGAACACCCGCAGCGGCGAACTCCTGAATTTTCTCGGTGATGTTTTGTGCATGTATTAACTCGCTTTTGAGCGTACCCTCCTTCAAGAAAAGAGTACTCAGGGCCGTTGGTTTATTCGTCTCTAGATTCGTCATTCCGCCAGTGGATGCCTCAGTCAACACAATTGTATACTTGCCCCTTTCAGCATATGCATTCACTTCACTTTGCTCTCTAGCATATTCGGTTTTCAGCACTTTTTGCCACTTTTCAAGTTGTTCTTCAAATGTATTCGTAAGATCACGCGCAGTAGAATTTTCTTTTGTAGCACCATCATCAGGTTGTTTTTTACTAGAGCGAACCGCAAACCGGTCAAGCAACTGCCTGTCCAGCTTCCTAGTGTCATTACTGGTGTCGTCATCAGCATCTCCAGTTAATTGTGAAGTATTCGCATTCTTCGTGTTACCTCTTACTTTAGCGTCAGTATCAGTGTCAGTATAGCTACTCTCACCATCTGTGTAACTCATGAATACATTATACATCATTTAGTTGTGCAATTGATATTATTAACGAAATAATAACATCAAATGTTATGAAAATGGAGTAAAACCACACGGATTTTACTCCATTTTTAATTTTGTTATTTTCTCTTCTTGACTTCCTCTTCTTCAAGTGCCTCAACTGAAGTTACCGCATCTGCATCACTTACCTTCTTGCGCGTGAATTCTGCAGAACCATGCGTCAAGTTGCTGCTCGTATTAGGAACACCATCTGCATTTTCCCAGGCGCGCGTTCTCAGGATGGATGCGATAGATAACCAGAGGCTGTCCTTTTGTAATACTTGCTTGAACATTATCTGCTAGTGAACCATATAAACCAAGTAGAGTCTTACCGTCAACCCATTTCTTGACCTCTCGGTCGAAGCGACGGACGTGGCGTAGAAGCAAAACAAAAACTCACCATAGACTTACAGTTCTCTTTCTTCTCAAAGTACACTGGATCGTTGACAACATTCCCAGTAGCGACAATTTCAATATTATTTGACATAGTATCCTCTTTTCTGTCAGTTTACAAATACAAAAGTAATAGTATAAATATAATAACCAGTGAAAACTACACGCAAACCGAACTTCAGAAATGTTAATAAGTTCAAAAAGTTGAAGAGTGTGTTATAGGTTCGCGTTAATCAGGATTCTGCTGCGACACAAACTCAAAAGTAAATTCATCACTACTTTTAATTTCAGAACTGTCGATCTTGACAGTATCACCGTTCTTGAGTTCCCCATACAGAATCTTCTCAGACAAGTAATCCTCAATGTCACGAGAAATTGTTCTCCTCAGTGGGCGCGCACCAAGTATAGGATCGTAACCCCTCGTTGCCAGTAATTCCCTTGCTTTTTGAGTGACTTCAATTTTAATATTCTTCTCAACTAAACGCTTCTCCAGGTTAATAATCATCATGTCAACGATTTGCAGAATCTCATCTTTTTTGAGCTGTGGAAACACGATAACATCATCAATGCGGTTCAAAAATTCTGGCCTAAAATTCTTCTTCAAGTCCTCTCTCACGCGCGCTTTCATACGATCATAGCTAGAATCTGCGTTACTATCATCAGCAAAACCAACCATAACTGACCGCGCCAAATCACCAGAACCCAAATTCGTTGTCATAATTATAACTGTGTTCTTAAAGTCAACTAAACGCCCCGTAGAATCGGTCAGGTGTCCGTCTTCCAAAACTTGTAGAAGTGTGTTGAAGATGTCTGGGTGAGCTTTCTCAATTTCATCAAAAAGCACCACGCTGAACGGTTTTCTGCGGATTTTTTCAGTCAACTGCCCACCATCTTCATAGCCAACAAAGCCAGGAGGCGCACCAAAGAGCCGCGAAGTTGTATGTTTCTCGCCATATTCAGACATATCCACCTGTATTAACGAGTTCTCGTCACTGAACAGGAACTCCGACAATGCTTTTGCTAGTTCGGTTTTTCCAACGCCTGTCGGACCTGCGAAAATAAAGGAACCACTAGGCCTCTTGGGGTCTTTCAAACCTGCACGCGTTCGACGAATGGAGCGAGCAAGTGCTCCAATTGCTTCATCTTGTCCAACAACTCGTTTATGTAACTCAGCCTCCATGGTCAAGAGGCGCTTGGACTCCTCTTCAGTTAATCTATAAACTGGAATTCCCGTTGACATTTCAAGAACCTTCGCAATTGCTTCTTCATCAACCTTTGCATCAATATCTCGGTCCGTACTCTTCCACTCATCTTCTTTAGCAGCACGCTTCTTTTCTAGCCCTTCAGCTTCCCCCTTTAACTTGGCCGCCAGTTCGAAGTTCTGTGTGTTAACTGCAGATTCAATTTCATTCTTCTTCTTCGCAATCTGGTCGTATATGTCACGGATCTCAGGTGGTGCAGTCATCTTGGAGATTCGGAGTCGAGCACCCGCCTCATCAACCAGATCGATGGCCTTGTCTGGCAAAAAGCGGTCATTTAGATACCTCGCACTCAACTTCACTGCTGCTTCAACCCCTTCATCAGATATAATTACTCTGTGATGTGATTCATATCTATCGCGAAGACCTTTTAGAATCAAGATCGCATCCTCAATAGACGGCTCGTTCACTTTAATCGGCTGAAAACGGCGCTCTAGTGCGGAATCTTTCTCAAAGTATTTACGATACTCTTCAATTGTGGTTGCCCCAATTGTCTGCAACTCTCCTCGCGCAAGCATGGGCTTGAGAATGCTCGCAGCATCAAGTGACCCCTCTGCATTACCCGCACCAACAAGTGTGTGAATCTCATCGATGAACAAGATTATATCTCCGCGGCTGACTATTTCGGTCATGACCTTTTTCAGTCTGTCTTCAAACTGTCCACGATAACTAGTCCCTGCAACCATGGCGCCCAGATCAAGTGCGTAAATCTGCTTGTCCTTGATGGTTTCTGGAACATCACCCCGCACAATCGACTGCGCAAGCCCCTCTACAACAGCGGTTTTTCCAACGCCCGGCTCACCGATGAGTATGGGGTTGTTCTTAGTTCTTCTGCTGAGAATCTGCATTATTCGTTCAACTTCTGTTTTTCGACCTATAACTGGATCTAACTTGTCCTCTTTTGCTGCGGCAGTTAGATTTCTACCAAACTTATCAAGCAATTGAGAACCAGTCATATTCTGCCCGCGAGTAGTACCGCCCGCAGTCGCCGCAACTTTATCGTTATCTGCAGCCAGTCCCCCATCAATACTTGAAGCTAGTGCGTTGATCAAATCGCTCTTGGTGACTCCTAAATCTGCAAGAATCTTTACAGCAACTCCCTCTCCCTCAGTTATAATCCCCAGAAGAATGTGCTCAGTTGATATGTACTGTTTTTTGTGCTCCAGTGCCTTTTTCAGAGAAATTTCCAGAACTCTTTTTACGCGCGGAGTAAATTGTGGAGTATCGATTGCTGATTTCTCGTATTTGTTGAAAATCTCTGAAAACTTTTCGCGAACATCTTCTGACTTCACTCCAACTTGACCTAAAATCTTCGAGGCAAGTCCGTCCTTTACCTCTATTAGCGCCAACAAGATGTGCTCAGTTCCGATGAAATTGTTCTTGTACTCGTTCGCATACTTCTGCGCTAGAACGATAACTTCTCTAGATATATCAGTAAATCGCTCAAACATACATCACCTTTTCTAAACCTACTCGAAAGATCATCACAGGTCCAGTATAGCACAACCCACCACAATTGTCAACTAAGCAATGTCAAATATTTGTGCACGAAATTACACCACAAAGTTCACAATCTTGCCCGGAATGACAATTGCTTTCTTTATGTCCTTGTCACCGATTGCATTAGCAACCTGCGTGATGGACAGTGCAGCACTTTTGAACTCATCTACAGATGCAGTTGACGCAATTTCAAGTGTTGCACGCACCTTCCCGTTCACTTGCACTCCAATCTTGATCGTGTCATTAATTAGATATTTTTCATCAGCACTCGGATAATCTGCGTGCAGAAGTGAGACAGTTTCACCAAGTCTTTGCCAGAGCTCCTCGCATATGTGTGGTGCAAATGGTGCGGTCATCAAAATTAACGGTTTCACAACACTTCTAGGTACAGCATTCTGCTTCGTTAGAACACCAGTGAGATGATTTACTAGCCCAATCAGTTTCGCAATTGCGGTATTTGGGCGGATATTTTCCATCTCTACGCGCACAGAATCTACAGTTTTGTTAAGAACTTTTAGAGTTTCAGTATCCACTTCTTGTAGATCATCAACTAAACTTCCAGTATTTTCATCAACAACTAGTCGCCAAAGTCTCTGCAAGAAGCGCATAGCGCCAACAACTGCTCGAGTTTCCCAAGGCCTTGATAAGTCTAGTGGCCCCATCGACATCTCGTATATTCTGAAAGTATCCGCACCATATTCATGAGCAACTTCTTCTGGAGTGATAATGTTTTTCAGGCTCTTGCCCATTTTGCCATACTCGCGGTTAACCACTTCGTCACCAAACTTGTAGACAATTTGATTATCTTGTAGTTTTACTTCTTCAACCTCATTTGCATCCACATATTGCCCCCGCTTGTCCGTATATGCGTACGCCTGAATGTACCCCTGATTAAAGAGCTTCTTGAACGGTTCCACACTGGATACAAATCCCAAATCGTAGAGAATTTTGTGCCAGAATCGTGCATAAAGTAGATGTAAAACCGCATGCTCAACTCCGCCAACATACAGATCAACTCCGCCAGTTTTCGAGGCAGTGCTGTTATGTTCAGGCCCTAGCCAATACTTCTCGAGTTTCAGATCAACAACGGATGCATTTTGACTACTACCCGCATGATTAACATCAAGATAGCGCAAATAGTACCAGCACGAACCAGCCCAGTTCGGCATAGTGTTGGTCTCGCG
>AXYY01000063.1 GCA_000485475.1 Candidatus Ancillula trichonymphae ImTpAt | reverse complement strand
ATTGTACGAATAACAAAGTGGTTTCCTTAGTAAATCTCACAGTAAACGAATCATTTTCAGCGTGAACAACTTTTGTTTTATAGGGGGGTTACCATCGCGCGATAAACTTGCCACTCACGACCAACTAGAGCCTCATCAGTAGCACCTTCAAAAGTCCTGATTTCCATTTTGCTCAAAATACCCAGTACTTGCTCTTACCAAGTACTTTGTTCAAGGTTATATGAGCAGTTGATCCAACATCAAATACTGACATCGCGCAACGAGAATCAAGTTCTGGAAGATCATAAAACCAAAAGAATCGTTGCTCTCGCTGGCCATCTGCGCTAGTTGTTTAATATGAGCATCAACAATTGGTTCACCAGTCATAAGACATCAAAATGGTGCGCTACGGAAGCATGCCCTTAGTAACGTGGCCGGCTTTGTAGTTGGAAGTGCTCGAATATTCAAAAGTTGCCTTAACTGCTCGCTTAGTTTCATCAAGATTGCTCTTTTTGTTTATCATCATCAAGTACAAACCAGACCTTGACACCTTCTGGTATTTTGAGGTCTACATTCCAGTTCACATCACGGCCATTTTGGGAGAACGCGCTGAAATTAATGGCACTATCGCTTCTGCTAAAGGCAGTATTAGCTGGATACTTGACCTCCAGCAACTCTTTTTGTAAATGGGGTGATCAGGCGTCCCTTATTCTGCTCAATCTGTGCATTTTTCTTGTCAAAATCCCTGGCTTGATAAAATACGACACCTTCTTCGAACTTTTAGCGTAGTTGGCATAATCAAATCCGGAAATCTTCCAGAGTTTGGTGAACTGGTTGGTCATACTTAGGATCAGCAATCAAATTGCCCTGCGCGTCCTTTTGCCAAGTTCCATCAGCATTCAACCTGTTAAGCGGACGCTTGTCCATAAAGACTTCAGCAGTATAAGGGTCCATAAAAGAGTGTAAATCTAGTAACATTGAGCCAACTATTGAAGCCGGTCCAATGACCGCCATAGCACCGGCGACAAAACCAGCACTTGGTGGAAATGCTATTGAGGCGGCAATACCAGCTACCATAAGTGGCAGTGATGCGTAGGCCAATGCTGTCTACACAACGTTATTGGTTATCTGTCGTTTCATAACATCATAGTGGGCTGCATTTGATCAGAAAGGCCGTAGCCAAAAACTCGTATGTTGCGCACAAAGTTTTGAAATAGTGAACCAAAAGTAGCCATAAGCAGCTTCCAGTTTGGCACTCTTGTCGAAGTAGAATGGCTCAATGAACATGGTGGAATCAGAATTAGTAATTGGAGAACCAGAAATCTGAACACCAAGTCGCACAATTGACTTGTCCGGAACGTAGCAGTAGTTCGCTAAATTCATGCGCACCACTTGATTAACGGCTCGATAATCGCCACAACTAGTATACTTCCAGTCTGCTGACTCCTTACCTGGTTCGACATCTTCCAGATAAGCAATCTGCGGTTTGGCAGCGGTTGATTGTCCGTTAATCTAGGAAATGCTACCAATGGTGGCCAATGGCTTGTTGAGTATTAAAATTGGGCACAACGCGCACCCGAACCGCTGTTATCGCATTCAGTCTATCGCCAGCAATCTGCCCATTTTTCATCCAGGCGCTCCAACCGTAATTCTTGGAGTAAACCTGAACAAATAGTGAATAATACTGTACAAAATCACCAACTAGGCGCACACCAACTCCACCCATAGTGTTTTTCGTTGAAATACCATTGCGATTCTTTTGTGCATTTTTGTCTAAATAGTCAACATTACCGGGAATTGGTGCGTTCAAAATCGGATCAGTTTTGGTCACTGCAATCAACATGACTACACCTTTTATCGCTAACGAGATCGCCAAATTTCTCGCCGTTCCAACTATCATCAACTTTAGCTTCCAACTTGGCATCACTGGACACTTGCCACAAATCAGCATCAGGCAACTTCTTGTGTGGTTGATTTTCAATGAAGATATCATTGTGTAAATCGCAGCTTTCATGAGTTGCTTCACCTTGCGAAATGGTCTCAAAGGCCCAGAAAGAAGGGATAGGCACTCTTAACCCGACCCACTGGACATTTTCCTTCAACCCGGTGTTACCCACCGCATCAACTACAACCTTAGTGTTGTTGGCCTTAGAAGTTTCCAGATTGTTAAAATCAGCAGTTAAATTGTTAAAAACCTTGCCTTTTTCACTACCCACTTGAACGTACTGTATACCATTTAGCGCATCTTCTTGAGCACTGGATTCAATCCAGGTGTCGCGTCAGTAGAGCGCGGTATGAGCTGCTAGTTTCAGCAACTTATTATGCACGAAGTAGGAAAGTTTCAGCCCTATTAACTTGTCTAGTGTAACATCATAACCCGCAGAATCAGTATGGACCGACCCGAGCTTGGGCAATCCAGTTGTTGTGCGAATCCTTGTACTACTGCGCCTTAACGCCTATTGACGAATCTATTGTGCTCTCAATCTTGTTGATGGGGCATCATTTCGCGCAAGGACCCCTCCCAGGCACCAGTTTGATGGAACTGAGTTTTGGGATCAAACTTGAACAACAAGTCACCACCAGTTCCAATGTCGTACTCATTATAGAGACTTGAACCAAAATCCAAAATAGCAGTTTCTTTGTGCTTAATCAGCGTATTAAAAGCCAACTTAAACTTTACAGCATTATATAAGGGTGCATCAATATGACGAGTACCACCAACTGTACATAATCAGTAGTTTGAGGAAATCCTGGTAAAACCTTATTGTCCTTGTCATAAAAAGTTACACTAAATTTACCGAACAACCTGAACCTGAGTCAACGTGTAGGGTTAAATGCGGAGATTATCAAGCCCCTTGACCGGAGCCCGTTGTTGTTGGCATACTGACCATTTTTATCGGCGTAGTCAGAATCGTAGTTGCAATCGTGCTGACTTGAACAATTCATCTCGTGCGCTCAGAGTTCTTGTCAATGCCATACTGCTGATTAAATGAAGGAAACTGCACCAAATATGCGCTCTCAATTGCTGAAGCTGAACCTTCCAGATATTGATAATACAACGGATCAAGATCTAGTTTTTGCACTTGACAACCAACGCAACCCTCAGGATAAAACTCCACATGTTCTTTAATGATGTTGTTATCAAAAATAACGGTAAAAGTCTTACCAATAGTGTTCAGGTCTTGGAGTGGGTGTACTCCTTGGTGACGACTTAACCATCTTTATCCCTGTAATCAGCGGTTATTCGATACTGTGCGCTGTAGCCAACGCCAACTGGTAAGATGAATTTTGAGCATTGGACGAAACAGCACAGCATCTTTATTGAGGTAAATTGTGGGCTTGTCGTTCTTTTGCAAAAACACCTTGTTGGGATCCGCACTGGTTGAGGCAATAATCTGGGCAGTAATGCTCGAGTTCTTACCAAAAGCAGCCGGAAAGTGAGTGTTGAACTTTATTGAAGTAGCACTTTTACCTTCTGGTAACTCATTAACACTGGGATCTGGAAGATAGTTGCGATCAATTTGCCCAGCAGTGGTATCAACTACTGAATTAGCACTAGCATCCTTGTTGTCATCTTTATAACCAAGAGTGGTAGTAATAATTGTGGGACGCTGTAATTTTGGACTATCAGTAGTGATGACCAAACAGTCTCTAAAACCTTTAGCATCCTGACGGTCATCGAGGAACTTGGCGCAATCTCAGATAATGACAGGCGCATAAAACTTTGCCCTCCTTGTTGCGCATCTGACCAAAACCCCCGTTTATAGGATCCAAGGTACGCACTAGCAATGTCTTTGGGCTTCCCTGGAGGTCCTGAGTGTTAACACCAGCTTAATTGCAAAGTCTTCACTGTGCATCATCTAGTGAAGTGGAATCAAACCCAGGAGTAACCCCATATTCTTCCTCAATGACAAAGCCTCCAGTTTGTGTTGAAGTAATTCTTTGTTGTGGTTAAACTCGACAATTTCTTCGTGCAATAACTTTTCAATCTTGTAAAGGTCAATTGCTAGATCCAGTGCCATTATTGTGCATAATTGGGACCAACCTCTTTGTGGGCTCTGGAAAGCTACTCATCAAGTACACATCCTCAAATCTACCTTGCGTATAGGACTTGAAGTTCTGAGCATTAGCAGATAGCAGCGTCGTTTTTGCCCAACCATTGGTACAACCATCGCGCTTATATTCCTCAGTATCAGCTTTAAGATCAATATCAATAGTTTTTTACTACTAACGTGACATTGCTGGAAGTAGTTCAGTTTAGCGTCGAGGGGAACTTGGTAAGCTTAAAAATACTGAGCGTAGTAATCGAAGTAGTAGTTAATATCGACTCACTAAAAGCAATCATCATCTTCTGCAAAGCAATTTCGTCATCATCTTGATTGGCACTAGTTTTTGCCAAATTTTCGCCATTGCAATATTTATAATCGGCAAATGGTTGAACTGAATGTTTATAATCAACAACTGTGCGATTCTGGGCGAATTTGGCAACACCACATCTTCAGCATAAGGAGCAGCTAAGCTATAGCATATGCGAGTGGTAGTTTAACCATTAGCGCACCACACCGATCAAGACCGACAATTTGCCATGAACAACACCACTGAAGCTATTATTTTGCTTAACTACGCACAGCAGCACTACACCTGGCTTTTACAACCTTATAACTAAACATTGAGAATCTTTCATCGCTTTTGCTTTTATTATAGCACACTCTTAAGTAAATTGTTAAGCACATATGAACAAATTTTTGCAAAGGCACTACAGCAGTTACATTTTTTGCTGCAAGTACTGCTACCATTTTGACTTCGAAAACTCATCTTCTGCTCGTGATACTAACTTGTGATATATATATATATATAATGCAGGCGTGGATAAACTCAAGCGCAAGATGCCAATTAGAATCCAGACCTTTTCAGAAGTCAGGTCTGATGGAGTAATGTTTACGTTGATAAAACAGATCTGTTGTATGAATTGGTAAATGGCAGTAAGTTTAACTTCTTGTCTCGTCCACGTCGTTTTGGAAAAAGCTTGTTGTTAATCTACACTTAAAGCTACTTCAAGGGCAAAAAGAACTGTTTAAGGGACTTGCAGTTGCAAAACTTGAACAAAAG
>AXYY01000062.1 GCA_000485475.1 Candidatus Ancillula trichonymphae ImTpAt | reverse complement strand
TCGTCACTTCCTGCAACCTGTAGAATCGCTGGGGTGCATCACCGGACCTCGACGACTTATTCAGCGGACCAGCCGCATATCCCCAGCAGCAAACTTATCGCCAACATCCTTCATATTGTCTTTATTCACGTTCTCATAGTGCTCCTTGTTGTTCGCGAATCTGTCAAAATACACTTTCCGTTTATATCAGAAGTCGCATCAGGGAAGCTCGGGAAGTTAGTATTACCGATGTGGCCAAAATCATTGCCATCATTGGTGTACTTTTCTGAAATGTCGTCCGTCTGCTTGCACCAACCGCAGTACTCGCAGTGTAGGTGTCGAACTGCGAATATTGTTCCGCATACTGACGGCATGTGATGTATGTGCCATCCGCCTGCGACGGTTTCAGGTTGAATGTTGCACCTCCAAGTTTTCTAGGCTGAGCGCGGTGCTTGGGTCCTGGTCATTGTCGATCTTGTTGAATGAAACGAAGAAGTTCGTTTCGGAACTCAGCACATATTTTGACGGCTTCATCAGTTATGCGGACGCGTAGTCGAACCGAAAACTCCTGTGAAACATCCAGTACTCGCCCGGTAATTGGATCATTTAATGCGTTGACTGTTCCGCTCTTAAGTGCTTCAAATATCGTTTTGTTGTTGTTTGCAGACAGTTCAAACTGAACTTTTATGCGCTCGCTCGAAGTGTGCCGTTAACAATTGGATAACTTTTGGTGTTGTCATACACAGTGCCAACTACAGGGCTACCTGTAATAGTTGGTATACTTGCGTCATTTGTAAGGGAAGCATCTGAATTATACACACCAACGGCTTTACCAGTCGAGTCCCAGATGACAATCTGCGGGTCCGCGCTACTCGCTGGCGCAAGTTCAATTCCATTCGGCAAGATGTCAAGTACTGTTATTTTTTCTGTGACTGGACAACTTCTTCTCCCAAAACAGGCATCCGCTGATTGTGATGTAGTAGTAGAATTCAGTGGTGTCATTCGCATTGTTGCCTTTGAGGCTCGCGCGGCTGAACAAACTTGCGTGTTGCTACCACGCGCTCATCCACTTGGCAGAATTCGTGTCGTTGACCAAATCAATATAATTTGCAACCATCTGGTCACTAAACTCCCCCAAGTTCTGGCTCGTGTAGTCCGCGTACTATTTCTGTATGTGTCACTGAGTAAGACCCTGTAGCACCGCGCTTGCGGATAGGTGTTGTAATTACCACCAAGTTTCTTATCACCAGCCATGCACGAACTTCCTGCTTGCGGCGACACTACAACCGAAACTCCGTATGAATTACATACTGCGAACGGTGAGTGCGAGGTGTTGACATATTTACCGTCAACGATACGCATCCAGTTGGAGATCAAGGACTTATGCAAGTTGTACACGTTGGCTATTCGATTTCTAGCAATTGCATTGTTTTTATTGATTAAATCAACAGCTGAAACCCACGTATACGGAGCGTTCTCATCGCTTTATATTATATTATCAGCAGCCCACTTATCCTCTTTCTCGCACTCATCAATAGTTATTGTACTTCGTCAACTCTTCACCCTATATTATTCACGCACACTGGTGGTCTTGTCATACACAACATAATTTTCCATAATGTTCATCAGCAAATGTGCATCACCAGGATCCGCAGCAGCATTCGTGCCCTCGCCACGAGCAATCTGATAAGTCCAGGTTGGAGCATATTTGGTCATGCCCTGTTCAACAGTTGGACGCAATGCTCAGAGTAGTCGATCCCCAGGTCGTTGTCATTTCGGTGCTCGTAACCAGGAACTGGATAAACTGAGGTTCCTGCTTGATACGTGTCCGGGTACCCAACTGAACCAATGGAGTCGTGGCTTATTCCGGTTGTTTTATTCCATTTCTCGTGGAACAAATCTGAGGAGTTGATGATGTGCGAAACCGTGATGTTCGGCTGATCTGGTTCCTTGGGGAAGAGGGAGGACGAGTCAAATGCTTGTGCCATGATCCACCTTGTGTCGCATCAACATAAAAGTACTGCGTTGTGCCATTTGCAGGAAATAAAACACCAGCATTCGCGAAGTTCGGTTTTTCGAGCGGGTCGCTGAAACGATCGTTGCCGTCATTTTGAGTCTTCTTATAGTCCCAGTCCCATACCTCTATTGGCATAATACGCACTACTAATGGAGTTTGGATAACACTAACCATATCTCTATTAACATTAGTATTAAATCCTGTCACTTTGTGCCAAGTATTGGCGCTATTGTATGCCTTTCCCTGATAACTAATTCCACTATAGAGAACAGTAATTCCATTTCGTAAATATTCGGATGGAGCGTTGTCATTTTCTTATGTGCAACATATTCAGCACTTTTAGTACACGGAAAATCAGAACTATTATTCTGGTCGTTGTAACAATTTAATGAGTTGATTGTGAGAACAATGCCTTTGTAGTGTGCTTTTGCACTTTCGGAAGTATTATCAAAACTACTTTTATCAAATCTTATTACTTTTCTGTCATCCGCTTTCGATTTTTTACCTATTGGATTCATATACGTTGCATCACCATTTTCGTCTTTATTATATTTGTGGAAAAACTGGACTTCGTAATCAAAACCGACAATATTTGTGTAGAAAAATCCTGACTTAAAGTTATTAGAAAAAGTAAAAAGTGGTGCTTGGTCAGCATCTCCTCTATACCAGGCGCTGCCCACATTTCTAGTTACCATATTAGATATGGTAACAAGTACCTAAATCATGCGCTTTTGAACCATTTCTAGTCGAATATGTGCCGACATAGTCATAAGTTACAGTTAATTTTGTTGTTTACTTTTGTACTTGTACTAGTGCAATTGTCATCATCACAATATTGAATTACGCCAGCAGCATTATTCACATTTTTCGGAAAAATTACAGCCGCAGAAGAAGAATATGCTGGAAACTTTTCATAATTTGAGTGCTTTGATGTTAATAACCTTCCTCCATGTTCAGAATAAATAATTCCGTTCTTTGATTCTGTTTTTTCATTGTGAGTCACTTCATGAATTGTATTACTTTTCACTCCAATTGGATTTCTGCCATCTAAAAAGTTCTGCAATACACCAGGGCCCCATTTTGGCAATTACTGCTCGCATAAGCTCCGTAAGTATTATTTAGTCACACCAATCAGCGCTGAATCGCATTGTGTGCCCCCCCTGTGCGCGGTCCACTTGCCCTCAAAATTCAGGTAGCTCTTCGGATCATCATCAAGTACATTCGTGTTCTGGTCCGTATCCCAATGCGTTGGCCCCAAAAACACCTTGTTCCGCATTCGCAAGAGTAGATCCATCTTGACCTCCGTAATGCTTGGTGTCAAAACGCTCGCGGATTCCGACACTTGGTGCTTTGCCAGCCTTCGTGATTGACTCAACTTCAACACGCATGTTCGAATATGCCGTAGCAGAGATGTTGAAACTGTCAAGTTCATCTCGGCAGTCCTTAAACTTGTCCTGCCATTTCTTGGTTGCTGGGATCTCGCCTCCGCATGTCACATCTTCGTCACCAACCTTGTGCGTCATTTCGCTTGGAATCTCATCGCTTCCTTCGTCATCAGCATGATCGCGCTGCTTGACAAGTTGCCAGTTGTTCGGCGCGTTATTAATTCCATCAGTTGACAAGGTGGTCAGCGTTCCACCTTTTGCAGTATTATTCTGCGTGTCGCAGATCAGTGATTCTCCTTCTGAAAGGTACTTCTTGTCGCACGGATTCAGGATTTTGTAAACGCCTTGTTGTTGAACATAATGGGCGAACTGTTGTTATATGGACCGCTGCTATTAAAACTGCCCTTGGAAATACTTGTGTTGAGTGCCCAAACCGCGAATGTTCCCCGCAGAGTCACCGGAGTTGCATGCAACTGGATCGCCGTTGCCATCAATCAGTGCTTTTCCTAAAGTGTCCAGGGGCAGATTCACACTTGAAGCCTGCAGAAGTCCCGCATAACGGACCGGAAAACCACCACCAAGAAGCATATTGAGGTAGTATCAGTGCAGGAACTGTTTGCATTCGCTTCAACGTCAACTGTGACCTTTTTGTCGCAGCTGGCTCAATTCTTTACAACTGTTAATGTTGCTGTCGCAGTTGAAACAGTTGAAGTAATTGCAACACCATCTTTTGTGAACGCGCTGCTAAGAATTGCTGTTATAGTTGCAGTTCCCCCGCCTGTACCCACCCCGCCTGTATGCGGATCAACAACATCAGTTTGCGCATTGATTTCTGCAACGCCACCGTTACTACTCTACTACTCCACGTAACAGCAGTTCCGTCGTTGTCCTTGTTGCTCAAAGTTGCATGAGTAGATCCTGCTGTGCCAACGCCATTTTCTGGTAGAAACCTTACGGTGAACGGTTTTGTATCGGAAGTTGTTGTATCAATTGTTGCAGTTTGGGGCTCCAGTTTTACCCCAGATGCTGGAAAATAGAGGTCAGTAGATGCACCACTAAGAGAAGAAGTGCACTTGTTGAAGTTCGTCTGGTCCTCTTGCTGCCATCAGGAAGTGCAAGACATGCATCGATGCTGTCATTTTGAGCACCAGAACTATCAGCAACAACTGGTATAACAGTCTTGCTTTTTGTTGTTGTGTCGCTTCTAGTGAACACGTTGTTATCAGTACTGTAAGTTTCTGCTAAATTATGATACAACTGGTGATCACCACTAACAGCAGATGGCAAACTCTCCAAGAATAGCGAGGAGTAGTAAGTGCAAGTTGTTGGCGTATATATATAGTATATATAGTAGTGCACTGCTGCCTGCTGAATTCAATTGTGTACGATTTTGTACCAGTTTTGTGCAGCACGCTGCTAATGCCGCCGCCTTTAGTGCCAGTCTTTGCGTCACAGTTGAATGTGATGCTGCTCGTAGACCAACCACATCTGCGGAAATTGCTAAGCAGTAGAAGCACCAACATACTTGTTGAGTTCAACAGTAACTCGAAATGTGTCTGCAGTTGAACTACTGCTCGTTGACTTGCCCCATGTGCGCACCGGATACACGTAGTGTTTAGGCGTGAAGCTTCCTCCTTCACTGTCAGCTAAGTTGGTGTCATCACTCGCAATTACCTTGTAGTAATAGATTTGCCCTGGTGTCAAGCTCTCAATTGTGCAAGTTAAAGTTCGATGTCCACACACCCATCTACACTTGTGAGCGATGAAGTACTAGTTCCATACTACACCGTGTACTTAGTTGTACCACTTACTGCGATTACTGCGATACTGCCTCCATGGAAATTGTTACTCTGCTTGTGTACAAATGGTCTCTTGAAGCCTCGAGAGAATCGAAATCGGTGAGTTCGTTAGTTGTGCCATATTCTCTTAGGTAACAACCATTGACATACCCTCCATTACTAAACTAGGTCGAAGATCCAATAGGTAGGCAGATGTTACACCAGTCCATTAATTTAGTACTACATCTTCAGTCGGCTCTATACTGGTATGACTAATGGCTAAATAGTTTCCATCATTGGCTCCACCCCACCAACTAACAGAAATACCTACAATCTTTTCAGTGTTACTACTCGTTGGGTCAATAGATAATATGCTGCTCAGAACAGTTGGACACTGTGGATAACTACTACCAATTTTACAAACCCTGATATTGTCAATAGTCAATTCTATTGGAGCAGAAAATTTCAACTTGATTATGATCGTGTTGCTCTCTACTTTAGTAATCTGCGCGCCCTTGACCGTAACCGTGCCCGCTGTTGCTGCCCCCAAAGGTGCGGATGTTGTTTTAGCCGCCATAGTCTGGAAGAGTGCGTCAGACTCAGGAGCCGCAGGTATTATACGCCTCCGCCTGGCCTCAGTGGACGGATCCGAAGTCAAGCTCAAAACAGCAACCGGATTGCTCTCCTGACCAGTTTGCTGACCAGTTTGCGTTGGAGTTTCTGCAGATGGCTGCGCGCTGGACGCGTTCTGCGCCTTCAAACCCTCTTCAAGCAACTTATCCGCGCCCATAACCGCATCAGCAGGTTTTCCGTCCGCGCCCTGAGTGGCATCAACGTGCCCGGAAATTGCGCGCGCACTATCTTTTTTCGCGCTATCATCTTTCGAACTACTACTTGGACTACTCGTTGGACTATTCGTTGGACTATTCGTTGGACTACTACTCGCCGGTGCTGATTTCGGGGCACTTGATTGTTTCTTACGCTCATTAAATTCTTGTGCTGTTATAAACTTCTGCAAAAGTGTCTGCGTCGGCAAGCGAAGTTGAGGTGCAGAAAGTGACGGCGTATTCAGTAGTAGAGATGAGATGACGGAAACTCGTTGTCAAGAGCACCGTGCTTGTTATTCGCAGCGTCCTGCACTTTCGCACCAGTTTGCTGCTGCTGGAGTTGGCGAAGAAGCACTCGGGGGCGGAACCATCGCGTTGAATGTCTGCCAGCCCTTAGAATCTGCGGCGGCAGTTTTCAGCAGTTGTTTACTGGAGGCGTCGAACAAACCGAACTGAAAGGGAAGTGCAAGCACCTGACCAATCTGCGGGCCGTGAACAAGGCGCTCCTTCAACTGTTGTCTGCCTTTGTGTCTGATCCTGATTCTTAATCTCGTAGCCCTGAACATCATCTAGCAGGTCAAGAGTCAACTGCATCGAGCTCCGTCCAGGCAGTAGTTTAACCGAACTGGCAGTTTGGAATTTCTTGTCTTGCAGAATACTACTACTCGTTGCTTGGTTGGACATTTCGGTGGTAGATGCTCCAAACAACTTGCTGAAGTCATTTGCAGTTGTATATTCGTCCTTGTCTAGTGATGCAAACACTATCTTACCCAAGTCTGATCCAGCAACATCGAACAACGAGGAGCGCAAGAGTGCGTGCGACTCCTGACCGCTTGCTGTTTTGTCGAACGGGTTGTACCACAAAATGGAGAAGTTGGATGCGTCATTTCTCAGTAATCTTTAAGATAGTTGTAAGTAGTAGTTTAGAAGTAATATAACGCACCAAAATGTGGTGTAGGGCATATGATATAATGATGAGGTATGTATTTGAAGAATCTCGTATTACGGGGGTTTAAGAGTTTTGCAAGGTCTACTGAGCTGTCAATAGAGCCTGGGATTACTTGCGTGGTTGGACCGAACGGCTCTGGTAAATCAAATATAGTTGACGCACTCGCCTGGGTTATGGGCGAACAAGGTGCGAAAGCCATGCGCGGTGCGAAAATGGATGATGTTATATTTGCAGGTTCTGATAGCAAAACTGCTGCATTGGGGCGTGCGGAAGTTAGCTTAACAATTGATAATGCGAATGGTGTTTTACCAATTGAATACGCTGAGGTGACCATCACGCGCACGATGTTCAGGGGCGGGGGTTCTGAATACAAAATCAACGGTGAAACGTGCAGGTTGCTGGACGTTCAGGAGCTATTTTCAGACACAGGGCTCGGCAAGCAGATGCACGTAATTGTTGGGCAAGGGCGTCTGGACACAATACTGAACGCGTCCGCATTGGACCGCCGCAGTTTTATTGAAGAAGCCGCAGGAATCTTGAAACACCGCCAGCGCAAGGAGCGAGCAATGCGTAAACTGGAGTCGATGCGGTCCAACTTGATGCGACTAACAGATTTGAGTGCGGAGGTTCGGCGGCAACTGGGTCCGCTCGGGCGCCAGGCAGATATCGCATCGCGCGCAAATACGATCCAGATGTCGTTGCGCGATGCTAAGGCACGCATATTCGCTGATGACTACACACAACTAGAAAACTTGAAGACCAGCAATCAGGAACATCAAAGGGGCGTACAGTTGGAACTTGAAGAAAATAATGCGAAGACTAAAACGCTGAACAAGAACATTGATGAACTGCAAAAACAACTCGAGAATGAGGAATCGCGCGAGATTACCGAGATAATCTACAAGTTAAATTCGCTTGAAGAACGGTTCAATCTACTGAGTACGCATGCAACTAAAACCGAGGAACTACTGGCAGATTCTGCGCTGTTGTTCGAGGGGCAAGATCCGGAAATACTGCTGAAAAATGCAGAAGAAGCACTAATCAAGCACAAGAATTTTAATGCAGAACTACTGGACTACCAGAAAACACTTGAAGCCGCACAAACCAACAGCAAAAAGGCGCAGGAAGAAGCAGAATTCCTCAACCAAAAAGTACTAATTATCCACAAAACTTCAACAGAACACCGCGAGTTCATTGCTAAAACTACTGCAATAATTGAAGCAACTGAGCAACGAATTCATGACGAAAAGGAGCGCCCGAAAGTAATCAGCTCGCAGTTGAAATCCGTTCAAACTGAATTGTCCACCAGCTCAAAAACACAAGAAAATCTCAGTAAACAGTTGGAAGAAGCGTCGAAGTTGGTTGAAACGACTAGTAGAGAAGTAGAAAATGCATCTAAAACGCACGAAAAAACTGCTGAAAATGTCAACGACTTCAAAGAGCAGTTGAACAAAAAAACACATGAAATATCGGTGATTTCAGCAAAACTGAACGCCTTAGAGAACATGTTGAGTGAACAAGTTGGTAAAAATAGCAAGTTGATGAGCAAAAACTTCAAGACTTCAAAACGCACCGCGCTATTTTCGAACTTGACCGAGACCATACGGGCATTTGACGAGGAGCTGAACGCGCCATTTCTGGTTGCGAAAAATCAACAGGTGGCGAATTTGGTGCTTGAGAAGTTGCCAGACATGAGTGTGATCTGTCCAGATGGTGAGCTTTTGTACTACAAAACTCCAGATGGCAACTCATCTAGCAGTAAAGTGCCACTACAGCTTCAGATAACTGCGGCTCGAAAGGAACTTGAAGATGCACAAAGAGCGGCTGATAAATTGGAGAAGTTGCAGGAAAAGGCGCAGAATGAGGAGGCGCGTGCAAGAGAAGTTTTGGAAAAAATGCGCGCGCAGTTGGGCGACCTTGAGAAAAATGAGCGCCAGATGCAAACTGAACTAGTTTCTGCGCAGAACGCCAAACGAACTGCAGAAAACGAACTGCAGAAGTTAACTGCAGAACTGGAAAAACTAGCAGAATTCATTGAACAGCAAGAAAATGACTTACAGAAGTTGAACGCGCAGTTGATGATTTCGCAGAAGAACAAGAATACTTCTGGAACAACTCTTCAGGATGCAATAAATAAACAGGCGCTGGCTGAAGTCAAATGGTCAACGGAGCGCAAAAACGAACAAGAAGTACTTGCCAGGTTCGTGCGTATGGAGGCTGAGAATGCCAATCTCCTCGCGCGTGCAAATGAACTTAAAAGGCAGGCGGACGCAAAAATCCAGGCTCGTGAACTTGCGCAAATTAAAAACGAAAAGCGGCAGAAACGGGCAGTAGTCACGCAAAAGGTGCAGAAAATTTGCCAACTAGTTTTGGAAGAAGTTGAACGCACCATCCAGGACGCAGAAGAGCGCAAGAATATGCTAGTTCAGGCACAAGTTGCTCAAAATGCGGAACTTGCAAAATACAACACCGAGTTAAAGGAACTGCGGAAAGTCACTGAACTGAAGCAGTTGAAGGCACACAAAAAGGAACTAGACCTTGCTAATCTTGACGCTAAAGTCAACGCACTAGAAGAAAAAGTACATGAACAGTTGGCCTTGACTACTGCCGTCTTGCTCAAGGAGTTTGGTCCAGATGTTGAAATTAAACTACCAGATCCAAAAGACAGCGAGAAGTTTTTACTTCTGCCTTATATACGCGCTGAGCAGGAAAAGCGCCTGAGGAATGCGGAGCGAGAATTAACAGCATTTGGAAAAGTCAACCCGCTAGCTTTGGAGGAGTTTGAGGCGCTTGAGCAGCGGCATAAATACTTGATCTCGCAGATTCAGGACCTCGAAAAGTCGCGCGCAGATTTAATGCAGATGATTAGTGAAATTGATGAGTACACAAAGGAGGAGTTCAGACAGGCCTTTGAAGATACTGCACGTGAATTTACTGAGGTGTTTTCAGTCTTGTTCCCGGGCGGAAAGGGCAAGATTTTCCTAACTGATCCAGATGATCCGCTGAACACAGGCGTTGAAATTGAAGCAACACCCGCAGGAAAACGAATTTCGAAACTGAGTCTACTTTCTGGTGGTGAACGCTCGTTGATCGCAATTACACTACTAGTCGCAATTTTCAAGGCACGTCCGAGTCCATTTTATGTCATGGATGAAGTCGAGGTGGCACTTGATGACATAAATTTGAGCCGCTTGCTGAACATTTTCAGTAGTATGAAAAAAACTTCTCAGTTGATAATTGTAACACATCAGAAACGTACGATGGAGATTGCCGACGCACTTTATGGTATTACTATGCGAAAAGATGGCATAACACAAGTAATAAGTCAACGAATTGAGCAAAAGTAACCCAAGCGTAGTAAGTTAAGGCAATGAAATGACAGATGTACTAGAAGAAATGTACCAGACGGTAATTCTTGATGAATATCGCAACTCGCATGGAAAAGTACCAAAAGTAGAGGCAGAATTTCAGTCGCACCAATATAATCCAACTTGTGGAGATGATATAACGGTTGGAATTGAGGTGGAAGATGACCGAATTGTTGATATTACATGGTCTGGATCTGGTTGCTCAATTTCACTAGCTTCTGCGTCGATTGCGTCAAACTTGTTCCTGAAGAGGAGCACAAAAGAGGCTCGTGAACTTATCGCGCTGTTCAAAGAACTGATGAATTCGAAAGGTGCAGGTTTGAATGACGAGAAGATGGACAAACTAGAAAATGCGGTCGCATTCATGGGCACCTCACGATTTCCGGGCCGGATAAAGTGCGCCTTACTCGCATGGCTCGGCATACTCGGAGCCGTTGAAACACTTGAGGCGCAGAAAAATGAACTAGGCGGCAAATGATGGATTTATTCGAATCGAACTTCCGGAAAACCGATCAGGAGTTGAAACATCTACCACTAGCAGTTCGGATGCGCCCGCAGACTCTTGATGAAGTGGTTGGACAGCAGCACTTATTAGCACCTGGCGGAATTCTGCACATTATGGCAACTGAAGACCGCACGAATTCTACTAGAGCAACTGCACTCGCGCCCTCAATAATTCTACATGGACCTCCAGGCGTCGGTAAAACCACACTTGCATATCTCATCGCCAAAAACTCGAGGCGTAGATTTAGGGAGGTTTCCGCAGTTTCAGCAGGAATTCGAGAGGTGCGCGAAGAAATTGCAAGTGCAAAAAGGGCACTAGTTGAAAAGAATGTGGAGACAATTTTTTTCATCGACGAAATACACCGCTTCTCAAAAACACAGCAAGACGCACTACTGCCCTCAGTTGAAAACCGAACAGTTGTTCTAATTGGTGCGACTACTGAAAACCCCTACTTCTCCGTCATCAGTCCACTTCTTTCGCGCTCAATTATGCTAACACTTCAGAAACTTGAAAATGACGACTTGCTGGAATTGGTCTCGCGCGCAGTTAAGGACAGGCGCGGACTTAAATCAGGTGTTGTAATATCAGATGCCGTGAAAAAACAACTCGTGCAGATGTCTGGTTCAGATGCTCGCCACGCGCTAACTCTACTAGAAGTTGCGGCTACTAGTGCCTTTGCAATTAGTCCAGCGAAGAAGCCCACTATAACGGCTAAAATACTGGAAGAGAGCGCTTCAGTGGCACTTTTGAACTACGACAAAAATGGGGACAACCACTACGATACCGCCTCCGCATTTATTAAGTCCATGCGCGGTTCTGATGTGGACGCCGCACTACACTACTTGGCGCGCATGATTGTTGCTGGTGAGGATCCGCGCTTCATCGCTCGCAGAATTATGATTGCCGCATCTGAGGAGATTGCGATGGCAGATCCGAGCGCGCTCTGGACAGCGGTTGCAGCCGCCTCAGCAGTTGAGCACGTCGGCATGCCTGAGGCGCGGTTAATTCTTGCAGAGGCAGTTGTTCATATGTCGTTGAGCCCTAAGTCGAATGCGGTAACTTTGGCAATAGATGAAGCGATTGCTGATGTCAAGGCCGGGCTCGCAGGTCCAATTCCTGAAGCATTGCGGGACGCGCATTATTCAGGTGCCCAAAAACTGGGTGCTGGAGTTAATTACATATATGCGCACGACGAGCCGCACCACATCGCTAGACAACAGTACTTGCCAGATGAACTACAAACCGCAGAAAACGGGGAACCTCGCAGATACTACAACCCGACGAACAACGGACGAGAAGACGCATACACTTCACAGCTCAAGAAAATACGCGAGTTGCTGAAAACAACGCACAATTGAGCGGAGTTTTGCTCTGCAAAAGGCATTATATTACGCAGATCGCGCAAATTTAAGCAGAATTTCATGAAGTGAAATACAGTTGTTTTGCGCAGGTGCGCAGGTTGATGGAGTTTCACTTTGTGAAACGCGGTTGTGCGCGATTTGGCCGCGTTTGCGGAGCAAACACCATATTTTGTGCACCTGCGCAAGTTTCAGCGGAGTTTGCAAAGCAAACACAATTGAACGGAGTTTTGCTTCGCAAAACGCTATTTAATCTGCATTCTGTGCGGCAGAATTCCGTTGTGTTCCGTTCATTTCTGCTGTTTTTCAACTACACTTACTTTATTCTTAACAATTCTATGTGGTACATACAATACGAGCGTGCGAAGGGTTGTTGTATTTCGCGGTGTGGTCTTAGTGAAGGAGCTGATGAGAACTTATGGAAACAGTCGAGAATGTTGTAGTTACTTTTGATAAATTTTTGTGGAAATCTTTAATTCCCGGTCTGCCGATACCCCGGTTTTCTTGTGATTTTACTCGTTCCTACTGTGGTCTGTGGCTCACGTTCTGTCCTCGTGGCATCCAGTTTCGCAAGTTGGGTGCGGCGCTTCATCTTGCACTAATTGAGCGCGAGGAAAAAAATGATGAAGTTAACAACAAGAAGTCCGAAGGCGACATCAGCCATTTTCAGGCTCTTTGTACAGCACTTTCGGAACTGTGGGCACCGGAAATATTGCAGGTGTAGCAACAGCCATTTCACTTGGAGGTCCGGGTGCACTCTTCTGGATGTGGGTTACTGGTTTCATCGGTATGGCAACAAAGTACGCGGAGGCGTTTCTGGGCTGTTATTTTTGCGAAGTTGATGAAAACGAAGAGCAAGTTGGCGGTCCGCAAGTCTACCTCAGGCACATTTTCAACTCCTCTGTTGGCAAGTTCGTCGTGAAGGCGTTTGCATTCTTCGCAGTTACTGCGACACTTCTAGGCATCGGAAACATGACATAAATCAATTCTATTGCTACTTCCATACATACCGCTTTCGGTATGGACAAGATGATCGTTGGCTGGATCTGCATGAGATAATAGTTGGACTGATTATCATTGGTGGAATTAAGCGTATTGGCAACGCGGCGTCAGTCGTTGTTTCGTTCATGATTTTAATCTACTGCTTTTTCGGTACTATTGTGCTGATAACGAATGCATCAGCAATTCCATCAGCATTCGCACTAGTCTTCCACGATGCGTTTACTGGAACCGCTGCTATAGGAGGTTTTTGGGGTCAACTGCCTCGCTGGCCACCCCAGAAAGGTATGTCTCGCGGTGTATTCTTCAACGAGTCTGGCTTAGGAACTGGTGGCATTGCCGCAGCATCCGCTAGATTACTGCATCCAGTTCGTCAGGGGCTTGTATCGATGACGCAGACATTCATCGACATGATTATTGTTGTAAGTTTCACTGGAATTGTCATCATTACCACAGGCGCGTGGAAAACTGGTGAAACCGGTTTGGATATGACTGCAATTGGATTTGACCACACCTTTTTTTGGAAGTGTTGGTAAATACGTCATCACGATTTGCCTTTTCTTCTTCGCACTTACAACTGTCATTGGCTGGGGCTACTACGGTGAGCGGTGCGTGGTCTCGCTGTTCGGACTTCATGCTTCAACTCCGTTCAAAGTTATCTTCACTTGCACATGCATAATCGGTTCTGTCCTGGAGTTAAACCTTGTCTGGACTATTGCAGATGTTGCAAATGGCATGATGGCATTTGCGAATCTAGTTGGACTGCTGGTGCTCTCTACGCTTGTGACGAAGAAGACTAGAGAATACTCTAAAAAGCACAAGATATAGTCAAAAATTTTACTATAATAGATGTTCAACGCACGGTCATTTTGGAGCACTTCAAGTAGATGGCGGGGTTGTACCCAGTATCGAGAACCTCAAGGGGTAAGTTGTAGAAAGCAGTAAAGTTGCAAGTAGAAATCCGAATGCCATGCAAGGAACAAGTGGTAGTTGAGTTTCTCTGTTCCATTTTCTTGAAGCTACGAACACGGTTGAAAGTGTCAACATCAAGATGAACGCGCAGAATGTTCCGATAAGGCTGGTGTGAAGTCCAAAATACAGCGGTAGTATAAACATCAGTTTGACCTCTCCGCCCCGAGTGCGCCTCTGGACTTTATAAGTAATCAACATGAAGAATCCACCTAGTAGAAGTGCTCCGAGCACTCCTCGCGCAACTACTGCTGCGTAATCCACGCCTAGGATGGCAACAAACTGCGCCAAATAAAGTATAATGCGAGCAGTGCTTTATTTTTTGTGGGATGATCTTATGCTTGAAATTGATAACAGCAAGATAAAATAGCGCGCCTAAACCAACAACTACTCCCAAAGTCTCAACCACCCGCATATTCTCGAACCTCCATCTCGTGTGTGCATTATAACAGTAGTGCAAGTATAGCAGAAACTGCGCACACTCAGCAGCTTTGAATAGCCGAATGTTAATAACTTCAAAAGGAGTTTTGCGCAGCAAAACGCAATTGTTCGCGCACAACCTTAAAAGTAGCTGCCCTGTATTTGAGCCATTTTGAATAAAACAAGCGGGAAACTCAATTAGTTGTGGTATAATGTCTTAGTTATGTTTTACAATTTGAACGATGAACTTATGACGAGGGAGCGAAAAGTATGTCCACTAACCTGATAACAATATTAATTATGCGGCTTGTGCAGAAGTATTCAAGTACCGCACGAACATCTGGACCGGCGGATTCCAACAGTAATAACAAGGGCGAGCAAGAAAGAGATCGTTACGATTTCTCCAAGCTAAAATCTGCACCTGCATACATCAGCAAGCAGAAGAAAAAAATTACCGCAGTTGGCTTGACTCTGGGCGCGGTTGTGTTCCTGGTTGTTGCGGTAGCTCTAGCTACTGTAATAATTCCAGACATTCTTTGGTACTCCAACTTGGGTTATCTGAACGTGCTGTTTATCAAGTATTTTGCACCAGCTGTTGTGTTCTTGGCCGGCTTCATTTCTGCGTTCGCAGTTAGTCTAGCCTCGTTGTTTCTGGTGTTCAAGACGCGTGCGCAGTATCAGGTCGCGCAGATTTCGCCGAACCAACTTGAAGACATCAAATCATCCATTGCGAAACAAAAAAACAAGTGGTTCGTAATACTCAGTGTCGTAGTTGGCGTTATTTTTGGACTAATACTACTTGGTTCAACTAATGACTTTCTCTTGTTATTTGGCAGTAACCCATTTGGCATAGTTGACCACATATTCTCCAACGATATTTCGTTCTATGTCTTCATATTGCCTGGTCTTCGTTCAATAATCGGCGCACTTTTGGCACTACTGGTTGTTATGCTTCTGCTCTCCCTGTTCGAAGGTGCAGTTTTCGGTCAAGCGACCTTCACGCATAGAAGAGTTCGGTTTGGACAAGTCAATCTCCTCACACTTGCTCGTCCGTTACGCATGCAGCTGTCAATTTACTGTGCGTTAATTACGCTACTCACGGGCGTTCTTGTGTTTCTGTCCAGATATTCAATTCTCTCAGAAGTTGGCGAACGCATTACGGGGCCTGGCTGGACTGATGTGAACATTAGGATTCCGGTGCAGACGTTTGTTGCTGCGCTGTTTCTAGTTTCCGCAGTGTTGTTTGTGGTTGTTGGATTCAGGGCTTCAGTAAAACTACCACTCTTCACGCTCGGGGGCGTTGCGGTTGTTGCGGTTGTTGCTGGTCTGATTGTGCCGGCGGTTGTGCAAAACTTCAGGGTTACTCCAAACGCTCAGGAACTTGAAAAAACCTACATCGCGCACAATATTGCGGCGACTGGAAGGGCATTTGGAATTGATGGCGTGGACGCGAAGATGTACGATGCGACCACTGAGGCCTCTCGCGGTGCTCTGCGCAAGGACGCGGAAACGACTGCGCAGATTCGTTTACTAGACCCCCAAATTGTGGCACCAACTATTCGCCAGCTGCAGCAGAACAAGCAGTATTACAGTTTTCAGGACACAGTTTCTGTTGATAAATATAACTTTGACGGCAAGTCGCACGACACCCTGATTTCAGCCAGAGAGATTGATCTTTCGGGCAACGATCAGCGCAACTGGATCAATGATCATACAGTTTTTACGCACGGTTTCGGAATCGTTGCTACATATGGTAATCAGGTTACGAACGATGGTAGACCGCAATTCTTCGAGAAAGACATTCCAACTTTTGGCAACTTGACGAAGAGTGAGAGTTACGAGCCGCGAATTTACTTCTCGAAGAACGCGCCAGACTATTCGATTACTGGAGGAAAAGACGGCACTTCTTGGGAGTTCGACTACCCAGAGGCGGACAAAACAACAACATTTGCTGGTAACGGTGGCCCGAAAATCTCCAATCCGTTAATCAAGTTGCTGTATGCAATCAAATTCGGTTCGTATCAGATATTCTTTTCAGATCGAGTGACCGACAACTCGCAGATTCTCTACGACCGCGATCCCGCACTGCGCGTTCGGAAAGTTGCACCGTACCTGACACTTGACGGCCGCGTATATCCCGCAATTATTGACAGTCGCGTGAAGTGGATTGTTGACGGTTATACAACAACTGACAAGTACCCGTATTCAACGAAAATCAACCTGGCGAATGCGACTAAGGACACCCTCACGGAAACCTCGAAGTCGAATTCAAGTCTGGATTCTGAGGTTGCCAACTACATCCGCAACTCCGTCAAGGCAACTGTTGATGCATACGACGGTTCAGTTGTGCTCTACGCGTGGGATCCTGAGGACCCGATTCTGCGTACGTGGAGTAAAATCTATGGTTCGAATCTGCGGCCAATCTCGGAGATTTCTGGCAGCTTGATGAGTCACATCCGCTACCCTGAGAACCTCTTCAAAGTTCAGCGGTCCATGCTTAGCAAGTATCACGTAAATCAGGCGGCGGCATTTTTCTCAGGTGAAGATTTCTGGCAAGTTCCTACTGATCCGACTACTGGCGGCTCCATCAACTCGAAATACGGTTCAACAGAAACTGGTGTCAAGCAGCCGCCTTACTACTTGACTCTGCAGATGCCTGATCAGCAAACTCCAGTGTTTTCGTTAACTAGTTCGTTTATTCCAGGCGGTGGTTCAAACAGGCGCGAGATATTAACAGGTTTCCTTTCTGCGGATTCGGACGCGGGTTCAACTCCAGGTGTAATTGGACCCAACTACGGTAAGTTACGACTGCTGGAGTTGCCTAAAAATACAACGGTTCCGGGACCTGGGCAGGCACAAAACAACTTCAATTCAAATGCTGATGTTTCCAAGGAGCTGAACTTGCTCTCGAGCGGTTCTAGTCGAGTTGAGCGCGGCAACTTGCTAACACTTCCCATTGGCGGAGGACTAGTGTATGTTCAGCCAGTTTATGTCAGCTCAACTGGGACAACTTCGTTTCCACTGCTCAAGAAAGTGCTAGTTGCATTTGGTGACAAGATTGGGTTTGCCAATACACTTGATGAAGCACTCAACCAAGTGTTCAGCGGAGATTCGGGCGCGCACGCAGGTGATGTACAAAATGATGGTGCGGGTGCAGCAAATCAGCCGCCTTTTTCAGGTAGTTCGGCACAACCAGCACCTGATCATCCGAATGACAGTGGTTCGTCAACGCCAAGTTCAGTAAGTTCAGTAGATGATGCCATGAATAAAGCGCTTGAAGATGCAAAAACTGCACTTGAAAAGGCGCAGAAATCACTTGAAGAAATTAAGAAATTCACAATAAGATAAAGGAGAAAGTGGGTGACCACAAGTAAGCAAGTAGTTCCGGTTGTTATAATTGGAAAAGGTACAATTGGTAAATTGTTCGGCAAAGTAATTGAAGAGACTACACGCAACGAGTACGTCGTCAATTATATAACGCGAGCAGACAGTGCAGAAGAACGCTCGGACAAGCTCAAAAATGCTGCCATAATTATGCTTGCAGTCAAGCCAAAGGACCTCGATGGAGTGCTTGATGAGGAGGTGAAGGAGTACGCACAAGAGCGTGCAACTATCTGCAGTTTTGTGGCCGGTGTAGATTCTAGTGCGTATGCTCAGAAGTTGGGTGAAAGTGCTCGTTTGGTGCGAGTTATGCCAAATACAACCACTGAAGTTGAACTAGGATTTGCGTCAATCACTAGAACTTTGGGTGCTGAACCAGAAGATGTTCAGTCAATTAAGGAGGTCTTGAGTTCTGCGACTACTCTTGTTGACCTTGAGGAGAGTAAGGTTGATGAATTTACTGCTGTTGCTGGATGTGCGCCCGCATATTTCCTCAGATTTGCTAAAGTGCTGCAAAGTGCTGCGGAGGACTTGGGCATTGGTGCTGAAGATGCTACAACTTTTGTCGCGAACACCATGATCGGCGTAGGGCTCATGGTGCAAGGTTCGCCTGATGAACACAAGAGCATTGAGCAACTGATTAATGAAGTTGCATCTGAAGGTGGCGCGACCGAGAAGGCAATACAATCACTGGACTCCAGCGATTTCAACGCGGTCATCAAGAATGCGATAACTAGTGCGTATCAACACTTGAAAAGCTGAACCGCGCTCAGGTGCAGTGCAGTATAGTGCGTGCGCAGTCAAGTGCGAAAAGTACTTGTGGAAATGCAAGATCAGGGCCTCGCCATGCTACAGTTGTGCTATAATGAGGGACATGGATGAGGAACTAGCCGCTATAACTGAGGCGCTCTGCGATGTGTATTCTGTTTCAGGTGAAGAAAAAAATCTGGCGGATTACTTGGAGCAACACTTGTCCGAAATCAGTTGCTTGGAGGTCACGCGCATCAGAAACAATGTTGTTGCAAGGACCAACTTCGCTCGTAGCAGGCACGTAATTCTGGCTGGACACATTGATACGGTACCGGTTTCAAAAATCAGCAACAACTTGCCAACCAGGCGCACATTTGAAGATGGTAAGCAGATGGTGTGGGGGCGTGGAACCGTTGACATGAAGGCTGGAGATGCGGTTTTTTTCTATTTGGCGCAGAATCTGGACGCGCTCAGTAGACAGTTGAAATATGACATCACGTTCATTTTTTACGAGGGTGAAGAAGTTGCTGGTGAGTTCAACGGCTTGAAGTATATTACGGAGAACCGCGCGGATCTAGTTCATGCGGATTTTGCAATACTCGGGGAGCCCACTGGCGGCGGGGTCGAGGCTGGCTGTAATGGCTCACTGCGGTTCGACATCGTCTTGCGTGGAAAAGCGGCGCACTCTGCACGTGCATGGAAAGGTAAAAACGCAATCCACAAGTTGTTGCCAGTACTAAAAATTCTTAACAACTGGAACAGTGCTGGACTTCAAGAACGGACAGTTGTCGTTGATGGACTGGAGTATCGCGAGGGGCTGAATGCGGTCCTGATAAACGGAGGTGTTGCGTCAAATATTGTGCCTGATGTTTGCAGGGTGCACATAAACTACAGATTTGCTCCGGACAAGGATGCGGTTGCTGCTCGAGAAATTATGCAGAATCTGTTCAGTGGTTACGAGTTAGAGTACAAGGACATCTCGAATGGTGCGAGACCTGGTCTAAACCTCGAGTCTGTGCAGAAGTTCGCAAAGTACGCAGAAGAAAAAACTGGCATCGGCATTCGCGCCAAGATGGGGTGGACAGATGTTGCTCGATTCAGCGCACTGGGAATGCCCGCACTCAACTTCGGCCCGGGCGACCCGATGCTCTGCCACCGCGACGACGAACGAGTCGCAGTTTCAGACATATCAGCGAGCTACGAGGTTCTGGTTGGATTCTTGACTTCCTAATTTTTTACACCAAGTCGTCTGCCAATTTCCGCTATGTTGTTCGCCTGAATCGTTGTCGAAAGCCGTATGTTGTTCGCCAAGTTACGCTTATAAAAACTACCGGGCGTAACCAAAATTCCAAGTTTTGCAAAATCGTTGACTACTTCCCACTCGTTCCTTTTTGTGCGCGCCCAGATGTACAAACCACCCTCAGAATGCTCAATTTCAAGTCCACTTTTCTGCAAAATTCTGCGGAGTTCGAAATGTCTAGTCTGGTAATTCTTGAGAATGCGGCTAGTGGACTCGTCATCTTCAAGAGCGGCCTGAAGAGCAACCTGAGAAGTGCGCGGCGAAATCAGCCCAAGTTGTTTACGAATTGCAAGTAGTTTGCTGATGGTTTTTTGGTCACCAACAATGAACGCACTTCGATACCCTGCTAGATTCGCATGCTTCGAGAGCGAGTAAAACATCAAGATGTTAGAAAAGTTGCCGTTAAATGCAACTTGCAGTATTGACGGATGTGGCTCAATCTTGCCGTTCTCGCCATTCTTCCAGTTGAATAACGAATAGCACTCGTCACTTGCAACAACTGCACCAATTCTTCTGGCTGCATGAACAGCCTCCTGAAAGTAGTCCAGAGAGACGCACTCGCCAGTTGGGTTGTTCGGGAAGTTTATCCACACCAGTTTTACTCTAGGGTTGTTGCACCAATCATCAATGCTATCAGTTGTCATAATCTGCGAGCACGCAGCAACCGCACCAATATCATAAGTTGGATACGCAATTGACGGACGAACTACCACATCATCTGGACCAAGATTTAACATCAGCGGCAGCAAACCAACCGCCTCCTTTGAGCCAACCGTTGGCAAAATGTTGTTTACACCAATTTCAGAAATGTTCCAGGTCTTCTTGAGCCAGTCAACTATTGTTTGGCGAAGTTTTGGAAAGCCCGCAGTCATCGGATATTCATGCGCGTTCAGACTCGAAATCACCGCATTTTGAACAACTACGGAAACATCATCCACCGGACTACCAACCGTCGCATTAATAATACTACAACCAGCAGACTGCGCAGAAGCCTCAGCCAACTTCCGGTATGGCATCAACTGGTCCCAGGGAAACACCACATCTGCAAGATTTACTAAACTCATAGGGGTATTATATCACACTAATTTATGTAGATGCGCGGAAGCGGCGTTTTCGCAGAAAACACTATTGTGCAAAAACGCGTTTCGCAGAGCGAAACTCCATCAAAATAGTATCTTGTAAGTGGCATGCTTACATAAATACCCCGAACGTGCCCTTAAGTGCTCCTTGAGTTTCATTAGTCACAACATCAAGCTCGTATGTTTCGCCCAGATATACATTCATTAACCCAATATTCTTCGCACAGTGAGGTCCAAAATTAAAAGAGGGTTGACTGTCCCATCACACCATCTCCCATCATCCCAAATCCAGTCATCGGCATATCCTTTTACATCTTCTACGATGAAAAACTCAGTATTATCCGCACCAGTATTTTTCACTTTAACATGAACC
>AXYY01000061.1 GCA_000485475.1 Candidatus Ancillula trichonymphae ImTpAt | reverse complement strand
TGAACAAAGTACTTGGTAAGAGCAAGTACTGGGTATTTTGAGCAAAATGGAAATCAGGACTTTTGAAGGTGCTACTGATGAGGCTCTAGTTGGTCGTGAGTGGCAAGTTTATCGCGCGATGGTAACCCCCCTATAAAACAAAAGTTGTTCACGCTGAAAATGATTCGTTTACTGTGAGATTTACTAAGGAAACCACTTTGTTATTCGTACAATGAATTGTGACGACCTTTCGAATTTGGTAAGAACTACTACTAGTAGAGAGCAACTACTTTCTGCTGATAGCTCTAGTCTTGAGGGAACAACTTGGGAAGATTCATCCTGTTCAGGTCTTTTGCAGTCTACGCACGGTATGGATTCTACCAGTTCAGCCAATGTTGTAGCTGATGATTTTTTGCATTTCGGACTTGACAGCAGCAAGTCTTTGATGCTGCAAGGGTGCGTGCACGAGAAGTTCCACGTGTACAAGGTTGAAGGCAGTGCAGGAAATGCTGTTGTGAAGAGTTGGTTGCAGTTGGTGGTTCCAAGGTGTGTAGTTTGAAATCTGCGGACTTGCTGAAGAAGTACCGCCCAGGCAACCGCGCGTCCCCAAAATCATGGCGGGTGATGGCAAGGATGTTGTGGCTGGAAAGTACTACAGAATGTGAAATGATAATCGTAACTATACTATAGATGTTTATGTAAGTAGAACAGCTATAGGACTTATCGAGTATGTGGATTCAGATGGTTATCTCAACACTGTAAGGACTGAACAATTCAAACAGATGATGGTGCCTTATTCTGCTGAAATTAGAAGGCTTGCTGATGATGATTTGCTGCTAATAAGAAGAGTTGTATCTGATGCCAATGGTAGAGAAAATGCCATTCTTAAACCCGCTGTAAAAGTATCAAAACCCACTGATCAAAATATAGAACTTCTTATTGAGTCAAAGGATGATTCTGGGATATTACCCATGAACGTAAAACCTATATACTAAAGCGGAATTTAAAAATGCTATTAAAACTGGTAGGACTTAAGAAGACAATAGTTGGCTTAGCTGACGATATCGTTCGAGAATGGGACAAAATAGCTTTCGTTGGTGGTTCACGCTTTGAAAGGCCTATTGAAGTTTTAGTTGATAGAGTTAAAACACCTGCAGTGTTAAGGAAAATATACAATGGTGAAGTAATTGTTCGAATTGGCGAGGAAAAACATTCATTAACAGCCAGCGAGTTTAATGAGCGGTATGTGCGAGGATCATTGGTATATGAATATCAGGTTGGAGATGTTCATTATGATGCACGTGGTGATAGCGAGCAGATTGTCAACGTTACTTACTACTTAATGCTAATGGTTAAAAAATGATTGACTATTCACAAACAGAACGAGGTGGATACTTTTAGCAGTTCGTTGCGAACGATATCATATGCTGATTTTAGAATTATGGTTTTAAAATCAAGTCGGAGTTTTGTTTACCCCCCCAACTACAGCTTTGAAACTAGAGAACTTAATGCATCATTATTGTATAAAGTTGATGACGATTTCAAAGAAGCGGTAATCATTGAAAAGACTAATGAGTATATGAAGTTACAAATTGAGGGTCGCCCGAATGCCATTTTCATAAATAGTCAGTACCTTGATTCCAAAAGAGTATCTAGGCTGAAAATGGTTTTGCGCCATGGGATGAGTATACTTCTAAAGATGGAACTGTAACAATGATTATAACCAATGTTAATTCCAGTATAGACAAGTTAATATCCGCGCACAAAGGGGTGATGATGTTGCTGCATGCGCGCTATGCGTACCGATGAGTTTATGCGTGAGTTGAGAAATCGTGAGATACTGAGAGTTCCCAAAGTTCGTAAAGTGGTAGAACTTCCACCCGTAAATTTCGAACTAGATTTGCGCGACAGAATCTTAGTTGGTGACAAGTGGGAAATTGACGATAAAGAGTGCACAATTACAGGTTTAGCTGCTGGTTTGTTTAATCGTGTAGAAAACAGTAATCGTCGTTTATATTTTGATTTAATGATGGTTCTAAAATGGTGCTGCTAAACGATTCCGGTCTTCGTTCCTACATGGTTCGTCAAAGAGTGCATTTACTTCACCCAGGTGAGATTATAATCTATACTTGGTGTTAAGTGAAGGCGATTATGTTTTGCTGAGCATTGGAGATGAACCAACTGAAGTTAAGGTGATAAAAGTAGAAGGA
>AXYY01000060.1 GCA_000485475.1 Candidatus Ancillula trichonymphae ImTpAt | reverse complement strand
TGCATACCTAAAAACGGGCAACTTCACATCAGTACAAGCATAAAACGGTGCTGCTAAGAGCAACACGTAGTGGAAAGATTGCACCTGGAATTTGAAGCAGCAGAATTTCAAAATGTCATAGGTATGTGATACGGTGTACTTAAAACTACTGGCTGAAATAAAAGGTGTAGAAAATGTATTGTTGACTAGATGACTACTTGTGATAGTAAAGCGGACCTTTGCGAAGCAAAATTCCGTTTCTTCACTTGCACACCTGCGTAATCTGACCGCGTTTGCAAAGCAAATTCCGCTTAATATGCGCAACCCTCGAACTTACTCTTCGGATGATTCACGAACTGGGATCGCCGCAAACTCTGCTTTGCACGTGAGCACTTGTGCAGGTTGTCACATTTTTTCGAAAACGTACATTGGCCTTTTGCAAAGCAAAAGACCGCTACTAATGCAAAACCGCGCTCCACGAAACAAGAGGTAGATTCTACTATCGACGATCAAGCACTACCCAGAGCCGCGAATGGGGATCGAACCCACGACCTTATCATTACGAGTGATACGCTCTAGCCAACTGAGCTATCGCGGCGTACATACATCTTCTCAATCAATTATATCATATTGACAACTATTTAACGCACATCATCAATTCTACATCAGTTAAATGCATGTCGCACAAATTACTGTAAGTATCAAGTGTAACTTTTGCCTAGAATATTCCCAAAAACTGGTGTGTGATAGTATGAGTATTAAAAGAAAAAACTTCAAAAAAACTTGACAAAATCAAAATGTTGTGTTATAATTATTGGCGTGGGGAGCTTTTCGTTATGGAAAACCTTAAGTCTGGGTTTCGGGGGGTGCATCCAGAGGCGATGCGCAGGAAAAGGGTGTGTTCGAAGGGCTAGAACTCGCAATTCTCATGCGGGCGGTACTGGAAGTTCCAAGAACAAGTGGATGATCTATCCTTCAGAAGTCACCGAACTTTAACAACAACTTTTGCTGTTTTTGCACTTGTTACGATCTCTGTGTTCGTATACATAACACTGGGGTCGGTTGCGCAGGGTATAGTGTGGTGGTAACGGCTGAGCATCTGGCGAGACAATTTATTACAATGCAAAGACCAAGCACGCACTTGTAGATTTTAAAGATTTTGATTCCATTACTATTTTGCGGTAATGTTAACAGAGACGTGATCAAAGATGAGACAGACGACCTACCTGGGGTGCCACCCGATTATGATAAAGAAGGCATGTATAAAGGCGTGGGACAGACAAAACCAGCAAACTATGAAGGAATAAAAATCCCTCTAAACGCGGACTCTAAAGATTGCTCAGATCACATTGAAAGTTACTCATTTTCTGCGTCAAGTTATGCAAATATGGCTGTTAAAACCGCTTTTGGTGCAATCGAAGGCATAAACGAAAAACTTGCAGACGGGCAGAACAACTGGAAACTAGGTGGAAACCCTGATGGCACACTTAGTAGTGGTATTGACGGTCTAGGACGAGATCTAAATGCAAAAAGTCAGTCCGGTGTATTTGCTGAAACGGAGTGGAATAGTAACCATTATGAAGCGAAAAAATTTGTGAACGACGTGCAAGGTAAACCCATTGCTTTCGGAGATGGAGTCAAAAAACCTGTCACTCCATCTACTGGTTGTTCTTCTTATGATGGTTGGAATGGCAGCTCTGGCTCGTACAGGAAGTCGCAGAATAACTCTGTAACGGTCAGTTTGGAGCGCTGATATATTACGTGCAGAACTTCAAAGATGCTTCTAAACCTTTAGCAGCATCTGACAATGTTATCGTTCTTCTTCGCTTGCCTCATCACGGTAGTATGGTTCAGATGATGTCGGAGTTAGTGGTCCTAGCTGTACAGCAACACTGCCTGATGGTATACATAGTGTGATGGTTGCTGGGGGTCATGATGGTCTCAAGGTATGTATGCGAACAACTTCCGCCAGACGCCCTACATGTATTACAGACCTAACTCGTCTATGGCATCTGTTGTGTTTCCGGCGATGAATCAAAATGATTTACCATCTGGTAGTAGTAATGCGGATCTTACACCTATAAAATACTGCATTTCAGGGATTGTTGATTCTTGTTCAAAATGGGAGAACGAGAAGATTACAGTTGAATATGACAATGTTGGTTCGTATTCCATCATGAATCAGAGCAGGCACAACAACCCTTCACGCTTTCTGCAAGGGTAACAATTTCTAATATTCTGCCTGGACTCGCACCAGACTGGGCCAGGGATGCCGGAGAAAATCGCCCTGCTATTCAGTTTTCGAATAACTTGTTCTCTGGTTTTTTCTACCAGAATATTTCTTCTTTTGACTTTAATATTGAATTCTTTCACAAATACGTTCTAGGTCAAGATGATTCGAAGACCGCATGGATGGGGCGGCTGGTTTGCCAGTTGAGTTTAACAATACAGTTAATGGCAACATCATTGATGCGAACAAATATGGTTCAGTTATCTCGTTTTCTCATTGAACCGCTCAACCGGTGTGGTCTCGATCAGGTGGAATTTGCCGCTGAGCTTAATCAGAAGGGAACGCCTGACAGTAGTGGGAGACTGCCAGTCATGTACAATGAAGCGATTCTTGCTAATTCTTCCTCTATTTGTTATAATGGTCAAGAAGCTTGTCCTGTTGGTATGACCACTAAATTACAACTGGAGCCTGTAATGCATAGGGAGGTGAGACGTATTTTGGAAAACTTGCGAATGGAACATTTTACGCATATGGGCAAATACAGACCAGGGAGGTTTAGGCGGTGCTAATTTCTTGGACAACATCGGTTCAGCTGATTATGCGGATTCTGGTGTATCTTTCCTACTTCATGGCACTAAATATGCGTTCAGAATTAGTGCATCAAAAGCACACACTCAACTCAGTTGCATCTGCTAGTCTCTTCCCCAAGCCACACACAGCGTATCCTGTCAAGACAGTGTCCTCAATCAAGGAGATGACGCATAAAGATATTCAGTATGAGAATGATGAAGACGCACCAGGAGGGCCCAGCACTAGTGGGAAGAACATTCCGAGATCTGAGCACCGCTACGACAATGACTTGGATAGACTCTGATCCTTGAAGCCGGAAATTCAGGACAAGAACACTACTACTGGTGATATAAACCGGTGTGGAAAAGCGAGAAGGAGTATATAATAATACGGGTGAAAACGCAAAGGGCATTGTTACGTTTGATTTCGGTGATGTTGATGATAAAGATGTACCTGGAAGTACTGTTGAAAAGGTCTTCGTGGACAAAAGAGGACTACGTATAAGTTACAGCTCACGAAGGTGAACCAGGTAGATTTCGCATTACCCGGAGCGAAGTTTGCACTGATCTCGCAGACTGGTGGCGAGCCAAGTCATGGCGAGTACCCTGCACGAGTCCAGATTCTACGTTCACCTACGAGTGTACGTCTGAAAGGACGGTAAGTGTACTTTTGTGGGCGTACCAACCAGCGGGCAGCTACAAGTTGCATGAAGTTAAAGCAGCAGTAGCTGATAACTTCACGAATGGCGTGGCCATCACTATTCCAGGCGCCGCCGATTCTGCTGCTGATGGTGCACCGCTGTATTACGATCGAAGTGATAACAACAACAGTCATGTTTCAACTACGAGCACAAACACAAACAACAAGATTGAGGATCCACCAGTTTTGAAACTGCAGGTGATTAAGTATACAGGACAAGAAGTGATGGTGTCAGCATAGAAACAGGTAATGCTGCTTTAGGAGAGCATAAAGCTGACTTCAAGATCTGCGAGGTGAGCACAGTTCTAATGATGTTTGCGCAAGTTTTCCGAACGCTAAGACCACCACCGATGGAGCAACTGGAAAGTCACAACTTCATGAGATTAAGGACATCAGCAAGCGCTGCAAAATTGAGGAGACGAGAGCACCAAATAATTATTTGAAACTAGAGGGTTACTTTATTTTGTCCTTTAGTGCTTCTAGTGCTGATTACGTACCAACTCTGCAGTATTTTGCACTGCATCTGGTAAATGTACGGTAGTGGCAAAACAGGAAGAAGAGAAAGACAATGCGTTTAATTTCAGCAATCCTGATTGGTGTGTATACTCGAAAGTTGGCGTCAACACAATTCGTATACCGTTCCCGAATAAGCCAACGCCATTTGATCTAACTTTCACCAAGTATGGCGTCGGTACTCCTCTGCCAGGTGCAGTTTTCAGCCTTGATGAACTTGGGGGTGATCCGACGACGGCAGTACACCCGAAAACTGGCGGAATAAGTAAGCAGGCGAAATCTGGCGAAGATGGAAGGGTGCACTTTCACAGGTGTATGCTGGCTAGTATACCCTGAAGGAGACGCAGGTTCCTAGTGGATACTCACTACCAGAGTTCGACGCCTTGCACCCTCCTGTGCGCATTTTGCACTTCTACTACGAGGGCAAGAGCACTGGAAACTCAGGAGAGAAGATTCCAATGGTTGATGTGTCATATGTAGCACTTGATGGTGAGAATGGCATTAAACTTGACACCAGCAACTACAGCGACTCGCGCGCATATCCGAAGACGAGTGGTACTCACTTGTGCGCTGAAAACACCGGCTGCACTAATGCTGGCAATAGTAATTCTGCTAAATTCCCAGACAATGCTGACGGTATTGAGCGCGTATTCTTGAATAAGCTGACTTACAGATTCAAGATTGCAAGTATTCTGTAAATAAGGATGGTGATTTGGTTGATCTAATCGGGTATGAACAAGCTTCTAGGCGTCCAGCGAAGTCGAGGTTAAGTATTTTATACGAGTCGTGGCGGGAAAAATAATATGCCTGTTGGCGAACCGACGAAGACGTGAACTAAGGAAACTATTCTAATGGTAACGTGAATATTCTGGACGATGCGAGTCTGGAGTATTTGGGCACAGGTGTATATAAGATAACTGAGAAATCTGCACCTCTCGAATACGAGCAACTTAAAAGTTTCTACTTGCTGTACTTCACTACTGAAGGATATAACATATTCGTGAACTTCAGTTATCACAAGAGTGAAAATGATGCAGGTGAGCTTGTCCTATAAGACGAATATTTTTGCAAGTTCTAATGAATCAGATACTGATGAATCTCTTTGCGATAACTGCTACTCAGGCTCAGGGTGTGTGTGGTGCGGGCGCAACAAATCACCCTGTTGAAGGCATGGAGAGGAGAGTTGTGTGGTGTGTGCATTCAGTTGGTTCAAGTTCGCTCTTTACGCTGCAAGCTCCGAACAAAGCTGAGACTTATACAATCAAGTTCAAGAAGAATACAGAACACGGATATGGACGGACTTAACGGTGCGAAATTCAGGGTTAATTCCATCAGCGAACCTGATGCAGATGGTAATTTTACGGTTGAGGGAGCGCGACGCCTGCAGAATATACTAGTGAAAATGGTGGTTTTGTGACGGTTGAAAGAGACTTGGTGAGGGCTATCATCTAGTTGAAGAAGTCAGTTCTGCACCTGGATATATGAAGAACAGCAAGTTGTTTGTGGTGCGGATACATCCAGATTACAACGATGCAAGACAGGTTATAGCTGAAGTTGCATTTGCGAAAAAGAGGGCGATGGCTATAGACTCTCACTAGTAGTTTTTGCTGGTAGTTATGTGCGCAACACCGGTGGAGTGTTTGACTTGAGCAACAAAAATGGAAGGTCTGATGGAGTTGTATTCACGAACATGAAGCAGTATAAACTGTAACTCTTCAAGGTTGCGGAAGACTTGAGCAGAATTCCTGCTGGTGGTGGTACTGGTTGTGCGGAGTTTGCGGTTCGCAGTATAAGGATAATGTAGCAGTTGAGGAAACATTAGCAACTGGAACTATGCAGCAAGATGGAACTGTTGCGTGATCTACGTCTGCACCTGTGCTTGATGTTGACAAAATCTACCGCGTTACTGAAAATCGTGCACCTAAGGGCTACCTCAAGTTTGAGGGCTACTTGGAGATTACTTTCCAGTAACTTAAGAAGACAAGGACCAGAGCACTATTATCCAGTGATTACGTGGCACAATAGCGGTCAGTCTACTGCTTTGATGAACAACAACCAGATGGATAAGTGTTGTTGGGGCAGCTTCAAAGATTACAGTTTCAACACTCCTTTTAGGTCAGGTGCTCCATTTGAGCAAGATGAACCTACAGCAAGTAACTGCTATCACCATCAGCGAGGTTGCTGCGAAAACTTGTTCAGTATCGCTCGAGTCCAGTTTTGCCTGACACTCCTGGACTGATCGGCATCGAGATTCCGAACCACTACCGCGCATTCACACTTGACTTCGACAAGGCTGATGAGCGTGATGATTCGACCCTGACAATTCAAGGCATGACATTTGAGTTGAAGAAGATTGCGGGCATAGCGAGTGATAATGATTGTGTGGTTGATGGCTACCTGAAGATTACTGATGGCGACACTCAGGCAGATAAAGAGAGCAGTTGTTGCATTGAATACGTCGATGGCTCTCACCCAACTGCAGTTTCTGACCCCAACAGAAAAGTCTACTTTGAGAAGTTAATTGCAGGCGATTATGTGCTTGTAGAGACAAAAGGAATCAAAGACGGGAAGTATGCTCCGAGCATGGAGAAGTGGCTGGTAAGTCTTCGAGATGATGTTTATTCTGCTGTTGAATCCACTGGACATGTTTACTTGACTAACTTGACAAAACTTGCAACAGTTCCTGATAGTGATCCTGAAATAATAAAGTATCCGCAGGAACTTGATACTAGTTATCCTGGTGTGAAACTAACGAACAACCAAATTCTTCCTGATGCGGGTGAGGGTGGAGGTTGGACTGCAGGAAAAGTTACTCTGAGCAATGCTGATAAGTTCAACACCGTGAATCTTGGGAACTTGGTCACTTCAAGAATCCTGAAAAGATCGTTAAACTCCACCTGAAGAAGGTTGACTCGGAGACTGGACGGCCACACTTCCTGCATATATCAACAGCGATGGTGTGCAAGTAAGCTTGGATCAACCAGTATTTGATATTTTCAAGTGTACTTCTAATGAGCCAGCGAAGATAAGTGACTGCAACGGTACGCCATATGGTGATAATCAAGGATATAAGGCTGATGAACACGGTGTCTCATCGATCCCGGTAAACTTCAGTTCTCAACAACTCAAGTGTATTATCTAGTTGAAGATACTTCTGACGGGAAGCCGGTTCCATAAGGGTATTTGAAACCAGTACAGAATGCATTCTACTTGCTCTCGTTCACAACTGTTAACGGTGCGACCTTGCCGAAGTTGTTGTACTTCACTGGTGGTGCGCTTGAAGATAACAGTAAAACAACGTATGATCAGAACTATAAGATTGAAGGTTGTGTACCAACTGACTCTGCACCTGATCAGGAGGCTGGCCTGTGAAGTTCGTGAAATTGGGCCACTAACGGATGCAGAATCCAGGAACGCTGAGGACAATAAGTGGGCGTTCAACCGCGGTCAGAAATTCAGCTGGGATGCCGAAAGCAATACGCTTGAATACCACATTCTAAATGTCTCCAAGCCGTTTGACTTCTCGTTCTATAAAGTAGACCGTGATAAAGCGTATTGTCCAGCACCTAATGAACTTGGAGGTGTAGATAACACGGCTTCCACAAATCCTGGTGGTGATGGCACGACCTGGTTGACTCCGGGAACAACTGGTTGCCATGCGGTTGACAATGTGCGCTTCAGTTTCTGGGATGTTACTCCAACTAGACGTGAAATGATGAATGGCAGTAAGCCAATTGTTGACCATATTCCTGCTGCTTCAGTCGTTAAACCGGAGTTTACGAAGGACTTCGAGAATACGAAAATAGGCAGCAAAGAACTACCTGAATGTAAGGACAAGAGAGTTATGCGGAGGTGTATGGAGATCGTGCAGTTGCAGTGTATTGCTTCCATTACCGTGCTGAAAACCGCTGCGATGAGGGCGGAACGCCAACTAGTACAACAGATAGAAAACTTTCAGATCGTGATATATATTCTGGTAGAGAGGAAAGTGCTAATGATTATGCACTGGACTCCAATGGTTACGCCTATTGCTCGGACCTTACTGGACAACGACTAGTCTGAAGAGCAAGTATTGCATGGACACAAAGAATATACCACATGGCTTCGTTGCACTTGATGGCTTAAAGCCTGGTTGGTATCTTAATGCAAGAGACTAAGGCGCCACTTGAATATGTACAAGATATGACACTCTACTTGATCCACTTCACGCCTGGATTTACCAGTCAGGAAGGTGCTGCAAATGCAACATACCGTCTGGGGCACTATGCGGTTTGCGCTTCTGGTGATGAAACGTGCTATCCTGGTAAGATAATCTGGGAGAATATTGAGCATACGTTCATTTCCTCGCGGTTCCATTACAACGACACGAATGACGACGAGCACGTTGATGTTGATGATGACCTCTTGAAATGACAAGCGTTATATCATCTTGAACATTTACGGAACTGACTACGACAAGAAGGAGCGGTTGCGCCCTGAGAACGTGTCTGATGTTGACTTGACTATGCACTTTGTTATCGAGGAGAAGTGTGAATCAACTGTGGAGAATGATCCATCTTATGTGGACGGTTGGCGCAAGCATGACTCATCGTGTCTACAAAGGCAAATAAGATGGTTGGGCGACTTCAGATTACTTAACGGACTCGCAAAACAACCGGATCCGCTTTTTGAAGAAAAGTTATATCTTGAAGCAATTCACGCGTCTGGACTGACTGCTGATGTTGATTACAAAGATGCGTGCGAAGATGACGAGGGTGTCACGAACGAGAACGAGAATGACGACGGTTCTGCAAAGGCTCCGCGCGATAAATGTTCCACTGTTGTAAATAATATACTGAGCAACACAACTGCGGAATATGACGAGTTGTTGAAGGTTGAACTCGCAGATTTACTGACTGAAGACGCGCACAAGGGCGGTGCAACTGCTGATAGTTCCGTTACCTAC
>AXYY01000059.1 GCA_000485475.1 Candidatus Ancillula trichonymphae ImTpAt | reverse complement strand
GGATGCGTTTTCAGGAGAAGATTGGTAAAACTCTAGTTCGTGGCGGTTTAGATGGCTGGAAGTATGCAGCAATTGTTGAAAAGGGGCGGTTTGGCTCTAGGCTGTATGCACCGTATGGGCCCCTCTTTGATGATGCCAATTCGCTCGCGGACGCACTTAAGAGTATGCTTGACCAAGCACGCAGGCTCAATTTGGACTTCATCCGGTTCGAACCAACTCATGAAACTCCTGAGGTGCTGCAGATTTTGAGGTCCTTTGGTGCGACGGTAGCAAATTCAACTGTTCAGCCACAGGACACCATTGTGAACGACATCAGCGGTGGTTTTGAGCAAGTTTTCGCATCGCTCAGTTCAACCACGAAAAAACACTGGCGTAAAGCGCAAAAGAACAACATTGAGTTTTCCAGTTCAACTAATGTTGATGATATTGAGCACTTTTTGGACATCATGAAGGATATTTCCGTGCGCACTAAAACAACTCCTCATTCTGACAACTACTACCGACAACTGACACTTTCTCTTTTTCCTGAGCATGCAGGACTTGTTTTTGCCAAACTTGGTGGAAAGGCAATCGCTTCAATACTATTCTTCAAGTACGATGGCGTCTTCATCAATGCTCATGGTGGCATGTTCGGTGAATATAGAAGTATCAATGCCAGTGAAGTACTTGAAGTGTACGCATTATCTTTTGCTGCATCTTTGGGGCTCAAGCATTTCGACTTCTGGGGAGTTGCCCCCGCTGATGCTCCGGAAAATCACCCTTGGGCAGGATTTACCAAGTTCAAGGAACGATTTAAGGGGCAACGCGTTCATTATGCGGGCACATGGGAAATTCCAGTGAAAGCATTTAAGTACAAGTTTTATAAACTACTGCAAAAGTTGCTAGATGATTATTAATTCAACATCATGCAACTGGAGTTCTGTAAACGATCTTGAGTAAATCACCAGTAGCACTGTCGAAGACAAGAGAAGTTAGTGATACTAGTGCACATGCTCGTCTTCTGGGGTTGTGCCAAAGGTGCTTTTTCTCGTATGTGCGCCGCGCGATAAAAATGGGTAGTTGGTGCGACACAAGAAGTATTTGCTGGTTTTTGTATTTATTCTTCACTTCTTCAATAATTGACGTCATGCGTAGCGAAATGTCCAGATAAGTTTCACCCCATGAGGGCTTGAATGGGTTCGTCACATATTTGAGGTGCCCGTTTTTTATTATATCAGTAACAATTCCACTAATCTTTATGCCTGTGAAGTAGTTCTTTGACTCTAGAAGTCGCTCGTCTAAAAGTAGCGAAAGTTTCAGGCGTTTAACCGTTGGGCGCGCAGTTTCAATCGCTCTTTCTAGTGGAGACGATATTACACACTCAATGCTGCTGAGTGACTTGTGGCACTGCACAAATTTCGACATCTCGTTCGCCATGTCCACACCTTTTGCTGACAGATGAAAACCAGGCAATCTCTCGTAGACCATCTTCTCTGGATTATGCACCTGAGCGTGCCGAAGCATGTGAACAATGGTATTAGACACTCAACACCTCAGCGCGCAGCTACTTTTTGCGTTGATGTCTCGTTTTACGCAACAGTTTACGATGCTTCTTCTTCGACATCCGCTTACGACGCTTCTTAATAACAGAGCCCATATAATATCTCCTTAAAATAACCTGTCAATATCTTCATTGTATCACAACCTTTCGTATTTGTCAAACCTCATTTAATCTGACTTCTTTTTCTTCTGCGAGCAAAGTAGATACAAGAATATACCAATCTACTAACAACATCATGAATATAAACAGCAAAGATTGTTGGACTTGACAAAGTTTTGCGCATATTCCAGTGGAGTTTCTACCTGCTCAGCACGCCGCGCAGAACTAGTGTATGAATTGCTTGAACCCCCTAATTCTTCAACTGGCACTTGTGTGACCACTTTTGGCACCATTGCTAGTCTTTATGAACACGCCGAACGTTGAGAAGTCCTGCGTTTTGAACATGATTGCATTACCTTCAACAGCCGTTGGAGTGGATTTATTCAACAGATCATCCGTCACCTCTCGCACGTGGACAATTTTTGAGATCTTGAGCACTTCTTCAACTCCTGGAATGCTGGTGATGGGAAGTTCCCAGTTCATTTAATTTCTTGACAGTTTCAAAAATCTCGTCATGTCTATTCGCGTAGTTATCGATATGTTCATATGTTGTTTTGGGCAGTTGTTTAATGCGGGACTTGGAAGTCATGCAGTTCCAGATTTCCATAATTTTAAGTAGAGTTTGATTTTCTTCGTGATTGTTTAGTTCAGGGTCAAGAGTCGATTCTAGTTCCATGATTTTCTTAGCATCTTCGTCTGCGTCAATTGTGTAGTAGCCGCACAAAAATGTTATTGAGTAGTTATCATTTTGGAACTTGTTGTTTTCGTCCTCTACCACTTTGTGAACGCCCACAGTTGCACCATCTTCAAGTATGAGTTTTCCAGAAATTGTATTACCAGGCACAATTGAACCAGAAGTCACGTTCCAGGTCAATTCTGGTTCAGCTGGTCCGTAAACAGTTTTGTTCGAATCTGCCTGAATTATTAATGCGCACACGTTCACTTTTAGAGTTGCAGTATTCGATTCAAACTCGTAGTTGAGGTCTTTCTCCACCTTCAGCCTGCATAATATATTTACCAACCTTGCCATTTTGCTTGAGTAGTCGGAGACCTGTACTTTGGGAGCAATCTCAAATTTATATCCATCTACTGTATCTTGACTGGTCAGCCCTGTGTACTTCATTTTTATGCTTGAGAAGTCATCACCATACGTGATTTCTTGATTGGTTAGCGTAACTTGCACCTTCCGTTTTGCAACTGTGATGTCTTTGTAGTCACTTTGCTCAATGTCGTAAGTTGCATCAAATCTAGTGGCGCAGAAGACCATTGCTTCACCCGCACCAACGAAATTCAAACTACCGGTTGCACTTACTTTTACCACACTTTCATTTGTTGAAGTGAAGTTGATGTTATCAGTTAGCGTAAATTCTGGTATTTTCAGCATAACCGGATCTTGGCCATATGTGTAATTGTACTTATCCAATTAATTTGAAACGGAACAATTGGCGGCGCTTTTTGAACTGTGAACGTTGCAGATAGCGGTTTTGTCCCACTGGAATCTTCAGAATACTTCACGCCCTCCACGTCGATTGCAATTGTAAATTCATGAAGTCCAGTTTGGAACTTGTGCAGATAACTTGGTAGTAAAACTATGTACTTGCATTCTGCAGAGCAATTTTCATCATCATGAGCAGGAGGTTGTAGTAGGTAATCAGTGCCCA
>AXYY01000058.1 GCA_000485475.1 Candidatus Ancillula trichonymphae ImTpAt | reverse complement strand
CCCCCCCATCAAGGCCATTCGTTTTCGTCTAGTGCCCAATTTTGAAGCCTGGGGAGCAATTCCACTAGTTGGTAATGTCGACGACTGGGTAAATGGTGGTAATGTAGTAGCTGAGCGCAAATAGCCTACTTGACCAAGAATGCTAATTCCTGGAAAACTACTACTTGTGGACCCTGGAGAATATTCATGAAGATGCACAGTTTTCACTAGAAAGTTGCCATCTTTAGAGTTGGGGTTGATGCACTTGGTGCGGTTAATCGAGGAGTAAATACCAAAGAGTGGTCTGAACCCTTTGTCTACAAGAAGGGCGTACAAACTGAAGTTGGTTATTTAACGGTTGATGATGCCTTTTCCAACTCGAAGTCCAACCTCAGCGTATTTGCCTACGGATTAAAGGATGATCTTAAAGAATAAATTGCCAATGTCAAGAGTAAAGTTGCCTCCAACATGATTGCTAGTGCTTTGGGCTGGGCAGGTGCGCTCATTGTCATTCCAGCAAGTATTTTGTCCGCTATGGTTATATCTGGTGGACAAAGGTATGGTTGCAGTTGCTGTGGCGATGGTATCCCTAGGCTTAACTCTAGGCTCAATGGTAATGGATTTGCTGCAGTTTTCTGATCCCAATATTGTTCCAGTGAATTTAGATAAGCGAGCGCATTACAAAGTTGGAGCGGACGGTAAGAACTGGACACAAAATTCCTGATCTCTACTATGACAGCTTTACCAACCTTTGGAAGATCGGTTCCTTTTCTTGGACCAACTTCGGTCAGTATTCTGAGAGTTATTCAATGTACTACCAAAAGCGCCTTCTGGATAAAGAAAACAAGGATGACAAAGGAAATAAGCAGTATACGCTTCAGTGGGAAAATACTGTCAACAAAATTGACTTCAATAAGGAGGGTTAGACAAGTTAAAAGGGGTGTTTTGGTGGTGGCAGCCTTAAAGGTCAATGACCTTTCACCTAGATGGCGACAGTGAAGTTTTCACCCTTCAACACGCATTCCTGATGGTTCTAAGGTCTGGTTTGCAGCCAACGGAACTGTGATAGCAATGCTGCTAGTGCTGATTCTTCTAGCAAGCGCAAGGTAACTCAGACTTTTGAATACGTTGAAGGTTTCCAGTCAATGCTGGATATGTCAACGCCGGAATGCAAGGAGCTACCAAAAAGTTGACCTTTGCAACTTACTCCAACAAGCAATCGTTGGAGGTCAAAATGTTGCAATACGCTTCCATGGCTAGTCAAAGCAATTAGCTCTTTTGGCACTTTGGTGTTCTATTAAATGGCCTGTTCGTAATCTTGGCAGTTGCTGATTGTATGTATAGTTCAGTTAAATAGTGGTTATGGGTACTTCGACGCTCAGGAAGGCTACCGAAGGAGCACAAGCACTAGTATAAGTCGCACAAACTCGGAACTAGCAGATCTTAATCGTAGTTTTACTATTCGAAGTGGAGCAGAGAATCTTTCAGGAGAAGTTAAAATACTTAGTCACGATGAGGAAACCATAACCTTTAGTCTGGATATTGCTGAAGGCGCTGAACATCATATCAGTGAACATACTTTGCTCAAAGACGAGTTCGCTCAACTGGTGACAACTCACGACCGCACAAATGCTAGACCTGCAGTTGGCAGTGAATGGGTACCTAAATGCACACCTAGTGTTCGTATGTCTACCAGAAAAGACTTAGTTACTAATACTAGTTCTGAAGATTTTAGAGCAAAAAGTTGACCTTTGCAACTTACTAACCAAAACTTGTACAACTGAAGTTTATGTGGTTTACGCTGTTGAGTGCTCTGGTGAAGACCACACGGGTTCGTTTGGTGAACAACAAGAAGACCAGACCCTTGAGCGCATAGATGTACTACAATCCGAAATGAGAGACAAGTATGAACCAAGAGTAAAAAACACCTCCACACTGGTTGAAGATGGCAAGCACATTGCTATTGGTTATGTTTATCAAACTGTTGAAGGTAGTGAATTTGAAAAGATTAGTGTTTATGATTATAACAATACTACTGGAAAATATTCTGTGCTCACAAAGAAGAGGAACACTGGAGCACAAGTACGATTAGTGGTAACTGAAGCGGAACTTAAGAGCATGATCAAAGCACGCACTGGAAGTAATCTGGTAAAATTGGCGATCGAATTGATCTTCGACTTGGAGATGTTGATCGCATAGTCAGCCTAGAAGGCTATGTTGTTGAGAAAACCAATGACAAGATCTTTATTCGCACGGCTCTGATTCCAATGAAGTCAAAGAGTATACTTTGACTGAATTCTACCGCATACAGTCTGAAGGTCGTGTTATCATCAAGTTTGAGCAAGTTGCTGCTAGATGCTGAGATTATGCAAGATTTTGGAAATATGCTGCCCAGTGATACTCATGAAGTGCCCATTAGGCTAAGAGATGAGACTGGTGCTTGAACATGAGGCCAAAGTAGTTAGAGTTACCTCTGAGGGTGTTTGTGTCCGTCCAGAAAGCTGGTGAAGCTGAAGTTATTTTGACACCTGAACAATTCAAGGACAAGTACATTTCCCATTCAGCAAGAATGCGCTACGATGTTGGTGATGTTCTGGAGATCAACGTTGGAGAACAGAGGAAAACTGTTGTGATTTTTGAGGTAAAAGGAGCAAATGGATATTCTGCATTTGAGTATACTGGCGGATCTACTGTTGGTAAAACAATTTTCTTTGGTTCTGGAG
>AXYY01000057.1 GCA_000485475.1 Candidatus Ancillula trichonymphae ImTpAt | reverse complement strand
ATCAACTTGAAGTTGAAGTTGAATCAGGTGCAGTTTGTTGCAGCAACCGAGTTCAAGGACCTAATATGTACGGAGACACTAGCAATCTCAAGTTCCTTCGAAAATACAGGTGACTTAGATGATGTGGTCGTTAACGTTAAAGTCATGCGCGCGTAGCGCGAACTGCACGCTCCCCCCCCTAGAGGTGCTCACTTGCAACTTGCTTGAAGAACGGATCAATTGTTGTGTAAATAATTGCCAAGTGCGTGGTCGCTCGAGTTAGTGCGACATATAGATCAGACGCACAAACTTGAAGTATTTTGAGCGGTTCAAACAAAACAACTCGATCAAATTCCAGCCCCTTCACTTGCTGCGGCGTGTAGCACTGAGCTGAAGTTGCGGCACTCACAGATTCAAACAGCTCATCAGGAAGTATCACTGCAGTTTTTTCATCAACTGAATTGTTTCGAGTAAGATTCCGCATTTCTCCAAGAATGCTTGTAACTTGCTTAAAATCTACTGAATTGGGAACACTTCGCGGTGCACGCACATGGCTGTCCAACTTGTCTGCAAGTTTTAGTCCACTTTTAACAGCAACGGTTTCTGCAAGTCCAGCAATCTCAGTTGTATTTCTGTAGTTCACGGTCAACTCTTCAATTTTAACTGCACCAGAAATGTATTGCGACAACTTCTTCCATTGAGCTACGGTTTTCTTCTTGTTTGCAACGCTATGCATTGATGAAGTCTGGAATATATCACCAACTATTGTATACGAGCCGTTCGTTGAGCGTCGCGCAACCATTCTCCACTGCATTGGCGATAATTCTTGCGCCTCATCTACCACAATATGCTTGAACTTTTTGCGTTTTCCAAATGGTGCACCGTCTTGATCGTCAGCTATTTCTGGTACAAAATTGCGTAGAACTAACGCACTCTCATCAACAAAATCGCGTATATCTCGCAGAATTCCACCACTTTTCAGTAGTCCCTTTGCGAACCGTTTAGCATCCTTCAACTCCTGATTCTGCTGTTTTCTGCGTTTCTTGGTGTGTGCGTCATCAGAGCCAATTAGCCAAGCAGCCTCGTCGAGTAGTGGCAAATCAGCATTAGAAAATTCAAACTCTTGAGATTGCAGTGAGAGCAGGTACTCAATATCGGGCGCATCAAGAATGCTCTCAGACGCTCGCTCCAATCTACTTCTTGAAGTGAAGAGTTTGCGCAAGAAATATTCAGGTGTAAGTGGCATCCACGCCAGATTTAGCGTCAAGCGGACAATATTAGACTCCAGAAGTTCACGCATGACGAATTTGCGCTTGCCCTCAACATCCGCATTCACATCCCCCGAATTCAGCAGCTGCACCGAAACTTGGCTCTTAACTATATGTTCCAGCAGACTTTTTACGAACAACTTGCGACCACTAGTGTACTTCTTTTTTAGCGCGCGCGCAGTTTGAATGTGCTCGTTGATCTCATCTTTGCTAATTGTGTACTTGTCTTCTCCAAGATGGACCTTAATTCCACACGATGCGCAACTGATATAATCTTCGACTGCATTTTTCAGGAGCTTCGTCATGCTGATCTTGCCTTTTATCAGCAGTTCACGCTGAGTGGCAGTTCGGCTTGCACAAAATGCGGACAACTGGTTGATTGTGCAGGAAGTAGTTCCAGTTTCACCAAGAGATGGCAGCACCTTATCAATGTAGTTCAAGAATGCATTACTCGGCCCGATTATTAAAACACCTGAATTTTCCAGAGCCTCCTTATAGGTGTAGAGTAAATACGCAACTCGATGCAGTGCAACAGCAGTTTTACCAGTTCCGGGCCCGCCCTGAATTACTAGTGCACCAGATAACGGACTGCGGATTATGACATCTTGCTCCTTTTGAATGGTTGCAATAATATCGCGCATGTATTTACCTCTAGACCTCGACATTTCCAGGAAGAGTGCGCCCTCGCCATTAATTTGAAGCTGCTCATTCAGAGCGCTTTCGCCAAGAATTTCATCCTCAAATCCTTCAACTTTTCGCCCCTTGAGCAGTATATGTCTACGCAAACTAACTGCGCGGTTTTCCTCTCTTGTTGCTTGATAAAAATCACTACCAGAAGGTGAGCGCCAATCCACCATTTTAACAGTTGCATCATTATCCACTAGTCCAATTCGTCCGATGTAGCGCTGTGCAGGAGTAGCTTTAGGCTCCTCGTAGACCAACTTTCCGAACACTAGTCGATTCTCTGCGTGCTGATAAACGGACAGTAGATTTTCAAAATAGGTTGCAAATGCATCGCGTTCATAAACAGCTGAAAATACCGAACTGTAATGGGTTGCATAAATTTCATCAAGTCTTCGCTTCGCAACTTCCTGCGTTAAATCAAACAGTTCGTAAATTTCGTCAACTGATTTCTGCTCACGCAAAAGTTCTTCGTTCAACTTCTCGCTCATTCGTCAACTCGCCAGTTTTTATCAGTCAAGAATCGAGCAATGCTTAGTCCAACTGGAAGTGCAAGTAGACGTAAAAGTGCCTGCGACTCGTTCTGCAAGGAGAGTATGAGATTACCAGTAATTGCTTCATATGAACCGTAGAACAGAAACGAACCTGGAACCATTATCACAATTGCGGGAACTGAAAGCGTAATTCTAGTGAAGTCAAACCACTCAACCAGAACTGAGGCCAAGATGCCAACGAGTATAGCAGCAGTGGTCGTTGAGATGAATGGTGAAACGCCTAAAACCGCAAGAATTATGCGGAATGTGTTGGCGAATGCGCCGATCAATGCAGAAGTAAAGGCAACTCTTGGCACGGAGTTGAACATAAGTGCAAATCCTAGAACACCAACGAAGCTGAAAACAAAAAACAACACAAGTTTAATCATGTCCTCGCTGTTCGAGAAGTTCTGTAAACTAAAAGTTGTTGAATTTGGGCAGATGCCGAACGCCTGCATCAACGATGAGCCTGCGACTGCCCCGCACCATATTATAGCAGCTGCGTAGCAAATGCGCTGAATGCCAGACGAGAAGTCCAACTTTGCTAGATCTAGACCGCCAGTTGCTAGCGGAAAGCCCGGAATGATGAACAGTAGTGATGCAACATACCCTGAAATTTCTCGCGCATGCCCAAATCCACACTTCAACGCGACTAGTGATGCAAACAAATACATCAAGAGTGCCACAACTACCGTAACAATTGTTGTCACAAACTGGTTCATATGCCTAATCAGCATGATTCGCCGAACAACCTGCCCAAAAAAAGCACCAAAGAACGCCAGAACCATCTCGCAAAGGTCACCACCAAGTAAAAATGCGAATGAAAGACATGCAAGTCCTGCAAAAATACCAGTGTTCAAATTCGAATACAGTAGCGGAACGCCTTCAATTGAAATTAACTCATCATTTATGCATCGTACTGAATGTTTGATACTCTTGGACTTTAACTTCTGCGTAAGCTGCCCGATCCTCGTAATGCGATCAGAATTAACACCAACTGTCTTCAAAGTTGCAATTTTTGTACAATACTTTTCACCGTCCATGCAAGTCGAGTTTATTTCAGTTAAAGTTACGTGCGCCTGGTTGTCAATTTTAAGTGTACTCGCAATATTCTGCATCACTCGCTTAACTCTATACGCTCCCATTCCACTTGATAACGCCAAAAGTCCAGCTTTAAGAACAACTTCAGACTTCGCAGGCAAAGTATCCTCAAGTAAATTCTCAGATTCCCGCATATACATCCGTTATATAACCCTTGTCAACCAAGAAGTCCTTCAAATTATCTTGCACAATTGTAACTGGTCTAGCAACAATCAGCGGAATAACCACGCCGTCCTTGTTGGCCACGCTTTCAAGATACAACGTACCGGACTTCGCATCAAACGCCTTTTGGAGTTCTTCATTCAGCGTGTTCTGCTGCCCTTTTGCAAGCTGCGGTTGTCGAAGTGCCTCATTTGCCAGGACCTGTACAAGTGTTTGTATAAGCGTTTTGGAGTCAAATGCAATGGTAATCGCCTGCTTGCCCTCAACAACATCAGAAATCGAGAGCCGTTCCGCTCCAGCACCTACAATCAGCGGCCACTTTTTCGAACTACTATCAAGCCCATCTTCAGCGCACGCACGAACTGCACCTCGACTCAATGCATCGAACTGCGCAAATACCACATTCAATTCATCTTTCTTGTAGAACTTATCAAGGACATTATGCATAACTCCTGCGGCTTTATCACCATCATTTGGGATACTCAACTTCTCCACTACTTCTTGTTCACTCTTATCGTCGTCCTTAGTGTCCTGAGTGAGTGCGCCTGAAAGTGACCTAAAGTAGCCCTGATGAAAATACGGACCGATTTGCTTCCACAACTGCTTAAAATAGCGCCTGGTTGTAGAATATGCCGCATCAAAAATCAAAACTTCAACGTTGTGCGCCTTGAAGTCTTTGGGTGCAGCAGTCAAGTTACCGTGCTCATCAATTTCAGGCAGCCCAAAATGACGAACCACAAACTCCGCCTGAACATTAGCGACATCTTCGGGGCTTATAGTTGCTGCAAAGTAATCAAATGGAAAGCCATCAAGGTCGTTGAAGCCAATTCCAACTGTAAAAATTCCGCGCTCTTTCGCATTCTTCAAGACGTCCACAATTGACTCGGAATGCTCAGCGTCCTGCTCATCTTCATGACTGGTGCCAAAATCTTTACTGCTCGAATCTGCGGTTGTTGCAGACTGATTACCAGAACCATTCAGGCGCTCAAGATATGCGGATGCAGGATCTGCACGCACCTGGTTCAGCGACTTCAGCTCACTTTTCGTGTAGTTTACAGGCACAACAACCAACTCATCAACCTTTTCAGAATCTACGAGATTCTTCAAATCCTTGACCTGATCACCTCTTGAAGCTGCAGATTTGAGCACAACGTTTTCACTCTTGAAACCGTGCCGAACTAGTTCAGTGCGCGTCCAGTCCCTTATATTAACCCAGCGCTCAACAGTTGATTCATCAATGATTGCGAGTGACGAAGTTGGAATTGAGACACCAACCTTCCAGTTCGTTGGTGTGGCGGCATCCTCATACGCAAAGTCGCCCTCCCGGGAGCACGCTGTCAGTGCGAAAACTGACAACACAGTAACCAGAAGAGCGACCATCAACCGCAAAACATCAACAACACCCCTCGCCTTCGTTGCGCCCGCATCACTGGACATCGGATGTGCCTGACATTTCGCTGTCTGCATCTTAAACTATTCGTTGTCTCCAGCTGTTAAAACAGTTGCATCAATGTCCACTTTGCCCACCGAGCGAGCCTCAGGCCAGACCCAGTCACGAACCACAGGAATGTCATCACCAGTTAGGGTAAACTCCTTGGCTGCTTGGCGAGCCTTCTTCAACTTCTCATACACATCAAGGTGCGCCGCAGAAAGTGCGGGAACATTATCTAGAACTGTCAACGCTAGATGGTAACGATCCAGATTGTTCAGTAGTACCATGTCAAACGGTGTTGTTGTCGTTCCCTTCTCGATGAAACCACGAACGTGAATATTTTTATGTCTACCACTACGACGGTAAGTCAAGCGATGTATTAGCCACGGATAACCGTGATATGCGAAAACAATTGGTCTGTCCGCGGTGAAGATTGCGTCAAACTGCTCATCAGTCATACCATCTGGATTTTCGTGGTTGCCCTGAATTTTCAGCAAGTTGATGACATTAACGAACCTGATTTTAATCTCAGGAATTGCGGTCTTCAAGATGTCCACAGCAGCCAACGCCTCATTTGTTGGAACATCACCAGCAGTTGCAATAACAACATCTGGTTCGTCTTTATCAGCACCGTTGGTTGAAGCCCAGTCCCAGATTGAAACACCACGCTTGAAGTGCGCAACCGCTTCATCAATGTTCAAGTAAGTCGGAGCTGGCTGTTTTCCTGCAACAACAACGTTAATGCGGTCACGAGTCTGCAAAGTGTACTCATACGTCGCAAGCAGCGTGTTGCCATCAACAGGTAAGTAGACCTGAATTAAATCCTCGTACTGTTTATTCAAGACATGATCAATAAAACCAGGATCCTGATGTGAGAAACCGTTGTGGTCTTGCCGCCAAACATGCGAAGACAACAAGTAGTTCATTGAAGGGACCGGCTTCCTCCACTCAATTTCACGAGATGTACGAATCCACTTAGCGTGCTGATTAAACATGGAGCCAATGACATGTATGAACGCCTCGTATGACGAGAACAAGCCATGTCTACCAGTCAAATTATACGCCTCCAACCAGCCTTCTTGCTGATGTTCTGAGAGCATCGAGTCAACAACTTGTCCGCTACGCCCCAAGTGTTCGTCAACGCGTGGTGAAATGTAATCAGCCTGCCAAACCTTGTTCGTAACTTCAAAAGTTGCCTGCAGGCGGTTCGAAGCGGTTTCATCTGGTCCGAAAATCCTAAAGTTCGTTGGGTTGTTACGAACAACATCTCGAATATACGAGCCGAGTACACGAGTTGCCTCACGAACCGAACCTCCGCGCGCTTCAAGCGGAACTGCGTAATCTTTAACATTTGGTAATACCAGATCCTTGGTTAGAAGACCGCCATTTGCATGTGGATTTGCAGACATGCGCAGATCACCCTTCGGAAGAAACGAAACAACATCTGGACGAACTACACCGTTTTCGTCAAACAGCTCGTTCGGTTTGCAGCTCTCCAACCAAGCGCGTAGAGTTTCAAAATGTTCTTCAGTGTCACGAGCAGATGTCAACGGAACCTGATGCGAACGCCATGACCCCTCAGTCTGTTTGCCATCAATTTCTTTAGGACAAGTCCAGCCTTTAGGAGAGCGCAAGATAATCATTGGCCAGATTGGGCGCTCAGCCTCTTGAACGTCAACAGATTCAACGCGAGCCTTGATGTCAGCAATTTCATCAAGTACAATATCAAGTAGCTCCGCATAACGGCGATGAATTGAGATGTGGTCCTCGTCATCAAAACCTGCAGTAAAGATGTATGGATTATAACCATAACCGCGAAATAAATTCAGCAGCTCATCTTCTGGAAGTCTAGCCAAAATAGTTGGATTAGCAATCTTGTAGCCATTGAGGTGTAGAATTGGCAAAACAACACCGTCAGTCTTGGGGTTCAAGAACTTATTTGAGTGCCATGCAGTCGCCAAAGGACCAGTTTCAGCCTCACCGTCTCCAACGATGCAGGTTACAAGAAGATTTGGGTTGTCAAATGCAGCACCAAATGCGTGCGACAACGAATACCCCAGCTCACCACCCTCGTGGATTGAACCAGGTGTTTCCGGCGCGACGTGCGAAGGAATACCACCAGGAAACGAGAACTGGCGGAACAACTTAGCAAGACCCGCTTCATCCTTGGTCATTTCTGGATAAGTTTCAGTGTATGTACCCTCTAAATAGGAGGCAGCAACTAATCCTGGACCTCCATGTCCAGGTCCGATAATGTAAATTCCAGGCTGGTTACGATCAGCAATCACGCGAGATATATGCGCATAAATAAAGTTCAGACCAGGAGTGGTCCCCCAGTGTCCAACCAAACGATGTTTAACATCATCACGCGTAAACTTACCACGCATGAGCGGATTTGACAACAAGTAAATTTGTCCAACTGACATATAATTACTTGCACGCCAATACTTTTCAATTGATGCAAGCATCTCATCACTGACAGGTACTGCAGGACGCTTCTGCCATGCAGTCATATTCGTATTCACCATATATAAATCTCCCGTACTCTTTCGGGGCAGCCCCACGCGACAAGCCCAATGCCCGTTTTGTAAATTGGCTGCCAAACTTACGACACCGGAGATTATTATATCACAACTTCAACTCCTGTGCAAGCATTGTGGCAACATTTTTTAATTTACTTCACTAGTCCTTTTTGCTGCTCCTAATCATATGCGTCACTGGTTTCCAGATGCTCGCGTTCTTCAGGATTGCCTCAACCTCAAAGTAGTCTACTTCCTCCTCGCATGTGAACAGCACAGCACCTTTTGCGTGAGCGAACTCCCAGCTCAACTAGCAACGCAGCAAACAGGATCAGTAAACCCCTAACAGCGCACCAGTTTTACGAGGTCCTGGTTATTTTGGTTAACATTATTGCAGGAGTATTCGCGGTTGGTTGTGGGCGACGCACTTACAACTAGGACGTATCCAATTGGGCACTTAACTGGTTCCACAGGTGTAACAG
>AXYY01000056.1 GCA_000485475.1 Candidatus Ancillula trichonymphae ImTpAt | reverse complement strand
TGTGGTATAATTTGAAGTGATGAATAAAATTTCGCTGTTTCAGTTGGTGTTCTTGACCGTTGGTGCGATGATTGGTTCTGCGATATTTTCGCTCTCTGGTGTAACGATTGCGAGCGTGGATGGTTCTGCGGTTCTTTCGTGGGCACTCGCGGGTCTGGTCTTGTTCGGCTTCGGACTGGTGACAACCAATTTAACAAGTGTGCCTGATTTTGAGGGCAGTAGTGTGAAACTGTATGATTTTCCTGCGCGCGCATTTAAAAGCAACTTCCTGAGTTACTTGACGAGTTGGATATACTTGTTCGGCTGCATTGCGGGAGTTTCATTTTCTGCAACATATTTTGCGCACTACTTGGTCGCAGTTCTCCCTGTGCTACTACCGGTCGTTCACATTCTACCACCTGTGAGCGTGCTGCTGGCCTTTATCGTAAACTGCCTGAAAATCAAGCAGTTTTCCGCATTTAACATGATTTTAACAATTCTACTGATTGCAATTCTACTAGTTTTTGCTGTAGTTTTGTACTTCCACAACGGTGGTTCGAGTCGTAGTGTAAATGTGTTTCCGACTAGTTCGGCTAATCTTGTAGAAATGCTTTCCGAAGTTCCAGTTGCAATGCTCGCATACGGTGCAATTGTTGTGCCGGCGTTCATGGTTCCCAATGTCAAGAATTGTAAGCGAAATGTGCGACTCGGAATGCTCATTGCCATGATTTTAACAACTACGATTTACTGCCTGGTGATTTTCGGCACACTTCGTTTTGTGAACGCGCAGTATTTAATTCAGCACCATGAAGCAGTTTTCGCACCTTTAACCGCCGCCATCAAGATCGCAAAACTTCCAGCAACTTTTGCACTTGCAACTAATATCGCAGCAGTTTTGGCACTCTTCACAACTATGCTTGTTGTTGGACGGCTCGGAGTGTCGAGCGTTGACAATATTGTACAGGCGCAGAACGTGCGGGCGCAAAATTCCACAGAAAAGTGTGGGCGCATTTTGTTCTTCGCAGTTGTTCTCATAACCACGCTGTTTTATGCAAAAGTACAACTCATCATCGACTCAGGCGCGCTGTTTAACGCGCTGTTCACGTTGATTATTTGCGCATCGGGGTTTCAGCTTGCAAAAATGTGGTGGCACAAAATTCTGGCATTACTCACCGCAGTGGTCGTCTTCATCACTTACATTCCAACTCTGCAGAATTCTAGTGTTGCACTATGGATAACGACTGTTCTCTACATCGCGCTCGGGTGTGCAGTTTATAAAATTCTCAAGTTTCTACGCCCACACTAACAGCTGTTTGTGCAGGTGCCTGATCTAGTAGCGCGCGCGCGTGCTCCAATGCAACTTCTGATCTGGAACCGGAGAGCATACGTGCGATTTCATGAACTCGCTCATCTGCAGTTATCTCGCGAATGCATGTTGTAGTTTCATTTCCAGTGTCCAACTTTTCTAGTAGAAAATGCTGATGTGCTTTTGCTGCAACTGAAGCCAAATGCGTCACAACTATAACTTGCGCAGACGATGCAGCTTTCTCCAACAAACTTGCAACAGTTAGTGCGGCTTCTCCGCCAATTCCTGCGTCAACCTCATCAAAAACCAGTGTGGGAATTCCGCTTGAAGAATTAGAATGCTTCTTGTCTGCAACTTCAATCTCAATTGCGAGCATAATTCTTGAAAGTTCACCACCGGAGGCAATTTTCGACAACGGTCCCAGTTTGGTTGACCTATTCGGTGAAAACAGCAACTCGACTTCATCAACACCTGTGCTGTCAAATTTGGCGTTCTGTGTAACTTTTACTTGCAGTGTGCAGGTGTTAAAGCCAAGCATCTTCAACTTCTCGGTAACTGCACCACTGAAGCAATGTGCAGCACTTGTCCGCTTTTCAGATATTGCACACGCATGCTCCTTCGTGGCTGCATGTGCATGAATTACTTGCTCTTGTAGTGTGTCCAGGCTCTCGCAATCTTCAAGTTCCTGTATTTTCTGGGTCACAGTTTTGTAAAAGTCCAGCACATCTGCAACACTAGGGCCCCAAAGCGTCGTTAAACTGCTCAATTGTGCCAATCGTTCGTTCATCCTATCAACTATATTGGGGTTGTAGTCCAGCTCAAAAAGATGTTCGTGCAACTTACTCTTAACTTCATCCACCTGAACCAGCGCGCTCTTCAACGAAGTTGTTGTATTCAGCAGTTCTGGATCATAGGAACTAGCAACTTGCAGCGCATTTAGTGCATCTGTAAGCTTAAAAACCGCACCAAGAGCACTGTCTTCCTCAGATGCTAGATTATTCAGCGCCAAATTTATACTTTCACCAATCTTCACAACATTTTCGCACGCACTTATCCGCGCTTTCAATTCTTCATCCTCATTTGGCTCTGGATTGACCTTCTCAATTCTAGCAACTGCGAACTTCAAGAATTCTAACTGCTCCTGATTCTCTTTACTTGAAGTTTGCGCATTTTCCAGACGTGTTTTTAGCGAGCAGTAGTTTTTGTAAAGTGCTGAATATGCATCAAGCTCTTCGACCAAGTTGGCGTAAATGTCAAGCATCTCGCGCACTTTCTTGTTGCTCTTTAAGGTCAATTGCTCAGACTGCCCATGAATTGTAATCATATTCATACTAATCTGGTTCAGAAACGAAGCGGACACGATTTTACCGCCAACTACTGCCCTAAACCGTCCAGATTTATCATCAAATTCACGTGAAACTATCAACTCACCATCATCATGACAGGCGTTCATTTGAGCAACCTGCTGAACAACTTCATCGCAAATGTGCGAAAACACGGCTTGCACACACATGTTCTGCTTGTCAAGATGAGTCAAGTTATCGCCCTGTACCAGTGAAAGTGCGCCCAGTAACATGGATTTTCCAGCACCAGTTTCACCAGTAATTGCGATAAGTCCTGGCTTTAAATTAAGACTCGCACTTTTGATTACACCGATGTTATTGACGACCAGATTTTGCAGCACTTTGCTTCCATCCTTGAACTGGCAGTTTGAACTTCTGCACCAAAATATCTGTAAACGAGCCACGATTGACACTTGCAAAATACAGTTTCTGCGCGTCTTGCTTGAGAGTTAGAGTACTACCAACTGGTAGTTTATGAGCCCTGCGCCCGTCACACATCAGGGTTGCGAAACCTGCAGCAGTTTCATCAATGTAGAGTTTCAGTTCTGATGAACTCCCCAAGACAATCGGCCTGGAGAATAATGCGTGTGCAGCAACAGGTACCACAACAATTGCTTCGACTTCAGGCCAGATAATCGGACCACCTGCACTAAATGTGTGCGCTGTTGAACCAGTTGGAGTGGACACGATAATTCCATCACAGCCGTAGCTCGAAAGAGCAACTGAATCAACTTCTAGTCGTGCATTAAGCATGCCGAAGTACTCACCTGCAACTCCAGCTTTTTCCAGTGCGGCCTCATTTATGGCCCAATCCTCAGCGTGCGTGCCATCAGCGTACGCAATCTGCACCTTCAAAATTCTGCGCTCTTGCGTGCTGTACTCGCCATTCAACAAGTGCCTGATATTCTCCAGTGCGTTCAGGGGCGTTCCTTCTGCAAGAAAACCAACATGCCCAAGATTTATGCCGTATATGGGCGTCGAAGTACCCCGCAGTAGTTCTGCCGCACTCAAAATAGTGCCGTCACCGCCTAACGAAATTGCCAAGTCATATGCGGCTGCATCATCAGCGCCAAAGCCAACTCGAACACCTTCACTTTTCAAAACCGCAACAACTTCATCAAAAAACGCATCATCGATAACTGAACCATTACAAGGCGCACCTTGATATGAGTGAGATTTATGTACAACCAACACATTTTTGATGCTCATGACAACAGTATATCACATGTTCAACAATTCTGGTCTACTTTTGGCAGTAGTAAGTGAACGCAGTTTATGAAAGTGAACCACCAGAAATCATACACCGTAGTTTTAACCACCAAGGTTGCGTATCTTTAACGTCTTTTTGCGGGACACCTGTACGCACGCGGACTGGAAAATCCTTGTTGTTGAACGAAACAGTTCCGATTCTGTCTCCGAATTTTGTGTTTCTAGTTAGTGCGTCAAAATGATAAGTAACACCAACTTTGACCTCATCACTCCAGACAAAACTGCTGAAATCCTCAGGTTTTTCAAGAATTGCATCGACTTCACCGTTGCAAATTGTGTTGTATTTTGCAACAACTGACATATTTGACAGAAGTTCAACTTTACCAAGTTCCCACGAAGAAGTTGCAAAGTTACTGAAACCAGTATTTTCACCAGAGTTCTGCAAATCAACCGAATCCACGATGTTCTTCGCAATGCTAAAGCGCGCACTCACACTAGGCGAACCCAAAACTACACCAATTAAGTACACATCTGTATTCGCCAACTGCCGTTTTGCTGCGAACAAGAAGCACCCACCAGCATCATCAGTAAAACCGGTCTTGATTCCAACAAATCCGCCACTACCTAGTAGTGCATCTGTTGAATTGTGTGCCGCACATTTCGTTTGTCCTGAACCCGCACACCACTGGACGCTGTTTTGTGCAACAGCATCCTTCAAGAAGTCATTCTCAAGTGTTAACTTGCCAAGTTCCACGAGGTTCTGCAAACTTGACGTTGTTGATGAATCAAATCCGCTCGCGTCACTTCCAATAGTCGTCGAGTCCAAATTGTGCCGCTTTAAGTATTCTGCGGCAGCGTGCTCATAGTTCGTAAATGCGCCAAATGCGTGTGCGGCTAGTAGATTTGCAATGTTGTTCGCACTAACGACCAGCATTCCGTGCACCAACTGCGCATATGTGAAACTCGCGCCCGCATACACAGGCAAGTTGGTTTCATTCTGCGTGACTGCTTGTTTCCAGTCATTTTCATCAGCACCAGTAATCGTCACCGTTTCTCCAGGATTATTACTACTAATCTTCAAGTGATCCACAACGGCTAGTGCAGTTATTATCTTGGCAATTGACGCAATCGGGCGTTGAGTATTAGCCACTGCTGAATTTGCATAGCGCGTAC
>AXYY01000055.1 GCA_000485475.1 Candidatus Ancillula trichonymphae ImTpAt | reverse complement strand
TAGTTGTCAGTGCGCTAAAAGGTGGGCGACTAGATGTTGAATTTGTTCCAGTGTTTGGTCAGCACAAGAGTGGTGAGAAAACCAAACAGGATGTTAAGGCTCTTCTGCAGATAATTCAAGACTCTGGAGCTTCGGCGCTGATCGGTGGAAAGGTTCCTGATGACAAGTTCTTCGCGCTGGACAAGAACTGAGCTCAAAAAGTTACTCTACAAACTGCTGGGGACTGGTTTGGTTGTGTTGTTCTGGTGGTTTTTGTCGTCTAGTTTTGCATTCACTGGTATGATACTTTCACCTGTTGATACAGTAGTTGAAATTGGTAAGGAGATGCAGCATGAAGATTTCTGGACCTCGGTATTCAGGACACTTTTTGACGCACTCACTAGTTTTTCGGTCGGCTTCGTGTGTGCATTTTCCACAGCGATTACTGCACTTCGTTTTAAGAACTTGCGTTATATTCTTGCGCCCGTTATAACTGTTCTTCAGAGTGCGCCAACAATTGCGCTAATTATTCTGTTCATTTTAATTCTACCACTAGAACTTTTGACTTTTGCAGTTTCATTTTCATTTCTGGTGATATTTCCACTACTTTTTGGGAACCTGCTAGTATCACTTGAAAGTGCACCGACTAGTGAAATTGAGGCTGCTGAAGTTTTGGGGCTCAGTTTTGGGGCTCGTGTTTTGCATATCTACATTCCGAATGCTTTTCTGCTGATTGTGGCGAACGTCAACTCAGCATTTGGACTTAACTACAAAGTTGTGATTGCAGCAGAAGTTCTTGGAAAAGTTAGTATTGCATCAATTGGTTCTAATATTCTGGCTGCTAAGCAATCGCTAGACTTTTCCAGGTTGTTCACATGGCTTATTGGTAGTGTTGTCATGGCATTTGTTCTGGATTCAGTTGGGGCAAGAATCTACAAAGCCGCATCTTCTATTCGCGTTTGACAACTAGCGGTAAGTTGTGGTACACTGACCAGTAAGGGTTCGCTCACATGGCGGAATGGTAGACGCGCTAGCTTGAGGTGCTAGTATCCACTAAATCGGGTGTGCTGGTTCGAGTCCAGTTGTGAGCACTGTTTCGTTGTTGGTTGTAACTACTCGTTTTGATTACTAACTAGTTCCTTTAGCAGTTGTTGTATGTGTGCTATAATAGGTGTGTGCATGATGTAAAATTGAGGTTTTAGTATGGGTTCGCATTTTCATGGAAATGTCCATAAAGAGTTGGTGTTGGTTTCTGGTCGTTCGCATCCGCAGTTAGCAGCTGATATTGCAAAAAAACTGCGCATTTCGCTTTTGGAGACTTCGATATATGATTTTGCAAACGGTGAGATATACGTGCATTTTAAGGAGTCTTTGCGTGGTTGTGATGTATTTGTGCTAGAGAGTCACACTGAACCTATGAACAAGTGGGTTATGGAACAACTTATCATGGTTGATGCGCTTAAACGAGCATCTGCAAAATCTATTACGGTTGTATGTCCATTTCTCGGTTATTCCAGGCAGGATAAGAAGCACAATGGGCGCGAACCGATTTCTGCGCGGTTAATTTTCGACTTGTTCGCAGCAGCTGGTGCAGATCGTATCATGTCAATAGATTTGCATTCTGCGCAGATTCAAGGGTTTTTTGACGGACCAGTAGATCATTTATATGCTATGCCGATTCTTACCAACTACATAAAAAGGCGTGTTGACATAAATGATGTTGTTGTTGTTTCTCCTGATGCTGGAAGAATTAGAGTTGCGGAGAACTGGGCAGAACGATTCGGGGGCTGTCCGCTGGCATTCATTCACAAGACGCGTGATATTTTCAGGCCGAATGTTGTTAAAGTTGGGCGCGTGGTTGGCGATGTTATTGGCAAGGACTGCGTTATAACTGATGACCTGATTGACACGGGCGGCACGATTGCTGGCGCAGTTAAAGTTCTATATGAGACGGGCGCGAAGAGTGTTATAGTTGCTGCAACTCACGGTATTCTATCTGCTCCTGCTAGAGAACGGCTCCTTGAGTGTAATGTTACTGAAGTTGTTGTTACGAACACGCTGCCCATTAGTCAAGAGAAGCAATTTGAGAACTTAACTGTTCTTTCAGTCGCACCCCTCTTGGCAAAGGCGATCGAGGCTGTTTTTGAAGCTGGTTCCGTTACTTCGTTGATCGACGACACGAATTTGTGAGGTATGGGTGCCAGATCAAGTCACTCCAAGTAAAATTGCGTATTTAGGGTCTCGCGGAAGTTTCTCTTCTATTGCGGCGCTCAAGATGTCCCAAAATGTTGCGAATGCATTGGAGAACAGAAGTAATTTGCATGCAGTTGTAAATAGTGTTTTAGATGACGAGGCGCCAAGTATTTCTTCTGGTGTACTTCCGATCGAGAATAATGTGGCTGGTTTTGTTGGTGAAACTCTTGATCTTTTACTTGACAACGATATTCTTATAGTTGATTCCGTGCATCTACCCATTTCGTTTACTGCATATTATTTACCAAGTGTTGACATTTCTACGACAAAGTTCACTCTTGTGCGCGCACATCCGCATGCATTTTCTCAGTGTTCAAGCTTTATCCGGCGGCACAATTTAACTTCAGTTGCCGCACTTTCTGCTTCGCAGGCGGTTCTTGACCTCGATGAAGTTAGTGTCGCACTTGCTCCAACGCAAAGTCTAGAGTTCAGCGAGTACAAGAGTTTTGAGCGTGGAGTTCAAGACTACTCAAGTGGTAAAACGCAGTTCGTTAAGTTCATCAAGTACAAACCACTAGCGATTACCAATACTACTCAGATGGATGAACTACAAGTTTTGCGAACTCCGGAGTCTAGTAGAGTAGTTGTTGTAATAATACCAAAGATCAACCGAGTTGGTGCACTACATGAAGTACTTGCTGAAGTTTTTAACAGTTCGATAAATATTAGCTCGCTGATTTCGCGTCCGATCAAGGGAGTTGATGATTTATACAGCTTCTTCCTGACTCTGGAAACTACTGTTGATAATAACTTGCTAAAATGTCTAAAAGCCGTTGAAAACCACAACAGTTGTGTGCGGATTTTGGGGGGGTATGTCGACGAAACAAACTGAACTGAGAGTTGCTGTGCTCGGACTTGGACTAATCGGTGGCTCGATCGCTAAGAGGTTGGTAACTGCGAGGTCATTTGCGAATCCGATTAGTGTTCATGTCTGGAACCACAGCAGCAACCCGTATGAAACTGCGCACGCACTAGGTATGTATACACTGGAAACTTTACGTGAACTTGCAGATTTGGCGCTTGACTACATTTTCGTTGCAGTTCCAATCACTGCGGTTGAGGGGATTTTTGAACAACTTGGGGCGGTTTTTGCATCTACAAGTGGTAGAAAACCAACTGTTACTGATGTCGCATCGGTTAAGAGCGGTATGGCGGCTCTGGCAGTTAAGCATAATATCAGCGAGTTTTATGTTGGTTCGCACCCACTGTTCGGAACTGAATCCACTGGTTTTGACAACTCTTGTGTGCAGATGGGTGACGGTAAGGTTTGGGCAGTTTGTCGAAGTAATTCAGCAAGTGATGAACTTAAAGAGCGAGAAGCTGCACTCGGAGAATTCATCGAGATGCATCTTGCTGGTAAGCCGATTTTCTGTTCCGCACTAGAACATGACAAGGCAATTGCAATAAGCTCGAATATTCCGCATATTTTTGCCTACGAACTTGCTGGATTGATCAGTGAGCAAGCAGTGGCAAATGACTTGGCAAAACAACTGAATGCTGGTGGTTCATTTCATGCTGCAACGCGCGTAGCACAAGGGAACACCGCACTTTTTGAGGGCATGTTGCAGTTCAACAGGCGTGAAATTGTCAACGTGCTGCAAGTCGTCATCAAAGATTTGACTGAACTTGTAGAAAACTTGTCGTCCAAGAACAAGACCTGCATTTCCAAGAGCGTGCACCACTTCATACACCGCTCGAATGCATTCAGGAAGACGAAAACTGAACCTGAGGAAAACTACACGCGTACAATGCGGACGGCTGGATTAAATGCAAGTGCGGAAAGGAGCATTGGGGCTTGAATGGTGCGGCTGGGCTTTTCTTGCTGCGAATCAATCCAAGTTCCTTTGAGATTACGCACATTCTTCTGCAACATCGCGCACTCTGGAGCGCAGAAGGAGGAACTTGGGGGACGATTGGTGGCGCACTTGATTTTGGTGAAGATGCGGTCGCAGGTGCTTTAAGGGAGGCGCATGAAGAGGGCGGTGTTCAAAGCTCGAACGTGCATGTTCTCGGTACGATTAAGCGCGATCACCAGACCTGGAGTTACACAACAGTTTTTGTCGTGGAGACTGAGAACGGCGCAGTTTCAGCTCAGGCGCAGGATTGCGAGAGTATTGAGATTCGGTGGGTGAAAGTTGACGAAGTTCGAACACTTCCACTGTTGACCGCTTTTGGAAAAGAACTTGATGAGTTACTTACAATTGCAAACGATTTACTTGTTGAATACAGAAGCGAATGGCAGAAAGTAGTGCCTAACAGGTGGAAAGGTAAATGGACTTAGAGACAACTGCTTGGCTGAAGGCGAGTTGGTGCAGGTACATGTAGAAAAGTGCTCGAATGCTGAGAATTTAGAACCGAAAAAGCGCAAGAAATCTAGTACCTGGACAAGAACTTTGCGGCTAGAGCGCGGTAAACAACTTCATACGAACTGGGGGAGTTGTTGAGCATGATGTGATTATTGGCTCGGAATCTGGAACATTTTTGAAAACTTTAACTAGTGTCGATTTCTTGATTTTACGCCCCACAATTGCTGATTCAATGCTATTCTTTGCTACGAGGTACTGTGATCATCATCTACCCGAAGGATGCTGGCGAGATCCTCATGTATACGGACATAAAAGAGGGGCTGAACATTTTGGAGTGTGGACTTGGTTCAGGTGCTTTGACGCTCTGTCTGCTTAGAGCGGCAAAAGAACACCGGACGAGTAGTTTCAGTTGAGCGAAGAGAGGATTTTACGAAGACGGCAACCAAAAATATTGAGAACTTTTTTGGAGAACTATCGAACACCTGGAGTTTGCAGGTGCTTGAATTTTCGCAATACTTGCAGAATGCGATTGAGAGTAGAATTGCTCCTTTTAATCGTATAATACTTGATCTTTTGGATCCGTGGGAGTGAGTACCTGGATAGTTGTCATCAAGTTTTGAGAAGTGGTGGAATTCTGACCTGTTATATAACAACTGTTACTGCATTATCCACACTTGGAAACGCACTAGAGAAGAGGAATGACTTGTATTCGCACATTGAGGCGTTTGGGATTCTGCGGCGTCCGTGGCTCGATGGACTTTCAATTCGCTCTGAACATCAGGAGGGGATTATGCATTCCGGATTTATTCTAACTGCGCGCGCACTTGCAACTTCAGCAACGAATCAGGCGAATTTCACAACTACAGGCGCATGATCAGACCACCTCTTGTCATATGCAGCCTGTTTGTGTACTTATTATGCATTTTGTGCGCGTGCGGCAAGTTCAGGTGTTGCAATTTGGTAGTCAATTCTCCAACCAGAATCGTTGTCAAATGCGTGTCCACGGTTCGACCACCAGGAGTAAACAGGCTCATCTTTCCGTATTCTGCGGCAGATGTCGACTAGTCCAAACTCCACCTCGCTTGAACTGGTTCAGTTCTAGGCGGTGCGTAGTTTATGACCTCATTTTTCTTGTAGTTATTATAACTATATCGCACTAGTGTCATCATCAGGACTAGAAAACCACAGGTCTAGCCATGCACGCTTTTCGGGAGAGAAATCCTACCTTAGTTTTATTTCCAGACCAGTTCTTGAGGTCAAGTTCTTCGTGCGCAATATTTACATCACCTAAGAGTAGCACTTTTGTCTACCAGAATTGATCAACTCACGCATTTTAGCAGTTGATTTGCTCATGAATTTGTGTTTCGCATCCATTGAGTGCTCGGCAACTGTGATCTATTGATTAGTTCTCCACTGGACAAGCGAAGTGTTGGAGAATCCACATGGTGGAAGTACGCTAAAATTGCTGTGAACGCACACCCTTCAACCTTAGCAGCCTCGAGCCATCTGCTAGAAAAGAGCAATACTCTTCGCCGTCTGGATCTTGTTCAAACTGCTCCTGAACATTGCGAATCCTGCACGCTTGAGGGTTCGAGTAAAGCGCAACGCCCGCATGACCTTTTTTGTGCGCGTCTGGTAATAAATACACATCGCGTTCTGAAAGCCCGAGCATTTCCAGGCATTTTGAATACTTTGCATCAGAGGGGAGTATGCGTGCTTCTTGAAATGCAACCACATCGAACTGCTGTTTTTTGAACCAACTACTTGCACCATAACCAATTTTTGATGCTCTTCCAGTGAGCAGTGCACTGCGCATACCTGCCAAGTTGACCGTTGCAACTCTAATCATGTGCCCTACCTGCAACTGTGATTATCGCCTTTTCAACTGCTAAGTACCCGCCATCTGCATCTTGTCCGATACAGGCAACATTTGCATGTGCGAGCGCCTCGAAGGATGCGGCAAGTAGACTAGAATCGAAACGCTTTAAGTGATTCTGCGCATCTCGAACTTGCCAAGGCGTGAGCCCAACTTCACCCGCAGTAAGACTTCTGCTGTTCATTCGTGCGACTTTCCCCAGTTGCCGCAGTTTGGACGCCATCGCTAATACAATTGCATTTAGTGCGAGTCCATTGGAGGTGCCGAGCTTGAAGAGTGTGAGCGCGCGCGTTAAATTGCCCTCAACAGCCGCATTAACGATGTCGAAAATGTTGACCTGATTAACTCCGCCGAAGTAGAAATCTACAACCTTTTTGGTTACAGTTGTGTTCCCCTCCGGCATGTCATCGGCGATCTGGTGAATGTAACCTGCAAGTTCAGCCGAGTCATCGCCCACTGCGAGGACAAGTGCATTTGCGGCGTCGTTTTGTATCGACTTGTTCAGTTTTCGAAATTCCGCACCAACAAATGACATCTTTTCGTCATCGCGCTTGAGCGGTTTCGCCTCAATGAGCTCCACGAACCTCGAACTTACCGCAGATTTAAGTGCAGTTATCATTTTCTTACCGCGCACGGTCCCAGAGTGCAGAATAACTAGTGCACCTGGAAGTGCTTGACCTTTTTGGACTGAGCCTACGATTTCAACAACATCTTCAATTAGCGCATCTGTGCAGTTTTCGGCATTCTCAACCACGACAATAGCACTACTAGACAGTAGAGATGGTGCAAGCGCCGTCTGGACATCGCCTTTTGCGTAGACATTTGCTTCTAGTGTAATTATGTCCGCATTTTTATACTTCTGCCTCGCTTTTTCCATAACACTTTGAAGTCCTCGTTTGATGAAGAACTCTTCAGATCCTTGAATTAGTGTAATCATCTTCAGCCTATTTTGATGCTTTTTGCGCTTTCAGGGCCCGTTTGGTCATGTCAAGATTTTCTTTTACCAACCGTTTTAGTGCATTACTTTGACGGTCGTTTTCTTCAAGCCACTTTTCACCAAGTTGTGCAAGGTCAAGTGAAGCCAATCGCGCAGGGTAGAAACCCACTATTATGTCCTCGGCAATGGCGAAGTCCTTTGTGTTCCAGATCCTGTTTATGCTTGCAAAATATTCATGCACAAACGACTCCAGAAGTGAGCTGTTGGTGACATCTGCAACTCCAGTTGCGCACGCAGTAACTTCAGAGTTTGAAAAAGAGGAGAAGTCAGAACACACTTCTTCAAATACTGCTCGTTTGTTTTCAGGAGTTGAAATCGCTGCTAGTGCAGTTAGCGCACCGAGTTTCGCATGTTCACTTTTGCCGTCCTTTTGCAGGGGTACTAGTGCGTGCTTGTCAAGAACGCCAAGTCTCGCTAACGCGGTGCGTAGTTCCCATTTAATTTTCTTGTCTAGTTCAAAATCTTTTAGCTGAAATGAACCAGAAAGTAAATTCTGCAAGATTGAAATGTGGTCTCCAGTTGTCGCGAACTTCGTAAAATAGAGCAAGAATTGGTATTGCGCATCGCTTCCAGCAGTTGCATCTTTACTAAGACTCCAAAGATTTGATGCAACACTTGTCAAAATCTGGTCATACTGAGTTCGCGGAATATACTGAAAAACTGCAACAATCAGGTTCTTGAGGCACTTGTCGCGAATAATCGATTCTGATTCTGATGCAATGACCTTAAACGCCATGTCTATGTAGTCTTCAGTTGGCAGTAATCCATCACGAGCCGCATTCCACACTTGATCAAGCACCAAACAGCGAGCCAGCGGATCCTCAATTTTGTGCGCGTACTTCAACGCAGTTTTCAACGACCGTTCATCAAGGCGCACTTTTGCAAATGTTGCACCTTCATCATTGACTAGTGCCAAATCGTGTGGATCAGCCGCACGCATAACTTCAAGTGAAATCGACGCCTGCGCAGGCACATCGAACGAGTATTGGTCAAAGCGTACCAACTTAGCACCTCGTAGATTAAGAGTTCCAGTTGCCGTAATCGTGCTAGCAGATGTCACAGGTTCACTGGAACTGGAGGATTCATCAAACCTGTAGAGCCCTATCTTGACGTTGTGCGGGCGAAGTACTGGATGTTCTTCTGTTGCAGTTTGTGTAAGCGCGTAGTTATCAAAATCCGCATGCAAAGTGTTCAACCCAGCAGTTTCCAGCCAATATTTTGACCAGGTCTTGAGATTTTTACCGCTGGATTCTTCAAGTGCAATTAACAAATCGTCAAGTGTCGCATTCTTGTAGGAAAACTTGTGCAGATACTTACCAACTCCTGCAAAAAACTGCTCATAACCAACGAAGTTCGTGAGCACCTCGAGGACTGCCGCACCTTTTGCGTAGGTGATTCCGTCAAAATTGACAAGTACATCATTCAAGTCCTTAATATCTGCAACAACTGGATGAGTTGAACTGAGCTGATCTTGCACCATTCCCCAAGCTTTTTCGGAAATGTTGAATGTGACTCGTACATTTTTGTATTCACTAATCTGGCTAGTGGCGTAAATTGAAACATATTCTGCAAATGACTCGTTCAACCACAAATCGTTCCACCACTTCATAGTCACCAAATTACCGAACCACATATGAGCCAACTCGTGTAGAATTGTAACAACTCTGCGCTCTTTCATTGAATCCATAACAACTACATTAAAAATATAATCTTCTCGATAAGTTACATTTCCTATATTTTCCATCGCGCCCGCATTAAATTCTGGCATAAAAATTTGGTCATACTTATCATACGGAAACGGTAGATTAAACAACTTTTCGTAAAAATCGAAGCCCTTTTTGGTGATGTCGAAAATGTAGTCATGATCAACGAATTCTGCTAGAGACTGCCGCGCCAAAATCCGCATTTTAACTTCATGTCCGTCGACTTCATGCGTGGTTTCCCAAGTCCTAAACGGCCCTGCAACAATTGAGGTCAAGTACGATGACATTACTGGGGTCGTCTCGAACTTCCAGAGCGTGTAGTTTTTGACTTCACCAGTTTTCGCACTTTCTAGCTGTTTAACTTTTGTGCTGATTGGATTTTGAGTTGAAGTGACAATCCAGTTGTTTGGTGCAGCAACTGTAAAATCGAACTGCGCCTTTATATCAGGTTGCTCAAAAACTGCGAAGACTCGGCGCGCATCAGCAACCTCGAACTGCGTGTACAAGTATACCTGCTCTTCATCTTTGGCCTCGAAGCGGTGCAAACCTTCACCTGTATTCATGTACTGGCAGAGCGCTTTGACCACAACCTCATTCTTCTCATGCAGTGCGGTTCTTGGCAGTTTTATGCGGTGGTCCTCAAAAAGTGATGGACTATACAGCTCGTTGTTTATTCTAATCTCTAGCACTTCTTCTGCCTTCAAATCCAGAAAAGTTCCGTGCTTGAGTTGCATGGAGTCAAGATTCTGCGCGTCTAGTGCGTAGTCGAAGTTAATAGTTGTCGAAGATAAGAAAGTCGCTATCAACTCGCCATTGTTCTGCCGTTTTACAGCGTCCGTAATGTCTACTTCAACTTTATAGTGCACATTTGAGACCAGAGATACTCGCATTTGTGCTTCCCTTTGTGTTAAATTATCACTTGCCATTTTTCCTCCTGTATTCATCAATTTTCTCAATACTGCGCACAAACTTTTGAAACACAGCATTACTAAAAATATCTTCATTAAACACTAATCTTCCGTTAATGTCTTCCAGTGTGGCACACGCCAATTTGGGTACTCCTCTAAAAAATTCCAGGTTAGTTCTGCACCCTCGATTCTCCAACGAAATCCGCAAACGAGAACACAATCATCAAGCTTGGACTAGAAAACAGTGACCGTTGTAGTGCAATAGAAATCTCCAATTCGTCATCGACATTTGTCTTGTCCAGAAATCCCGCACTAACTAGATATTTTACTGTTAACAACCCTAGTGCATTTCGCAGTTGAACGTGTTTTTGACGCAGATACCCTAGAGTTGGCGGTAAATCATGCGTCGTCACAGTTGCAAAGCAGTATTTGCGTAGAGTTTCAACAGGTCTAGGTTTTTTGTACTTGTCTCGTTCAAAGAAGAGTATTGATGTGCCCAGAATCTCCCTAGATTTCAAGTATTCAAATACGCCACTAGGAATAATCCCCAAGTCTTCTCCGATAACGATTCCACCTGAGCGTGCGGCTTCCAGGCACAAAATACCAATCAGCGCCTCGCGATTGTAGTAGACATATCCGCCATCTCCAGCACCGTTCCCGTGTGGAATCCACCAGAGTCTGAACAACCCAAGTATATGATCGATGCGGATTGCACCAGCAGTTTTAAAAAGTGAACGCACCAAGTTTCTTCTAAATACCGCATAACCAGTCTCCTTAAGCATCTGGGGTGAAAACGGTGGCTGTGACCAATCCTGCCCCTGCTGATTGTAAACATCTGGGGGAGCGCCAACACTTGCACCCGCACCAAATGCACTCCGTTCACTCCAGGTATCCACACCATTTGGATGTACTCTAACTGCCAAATCAGCAACAAGACCAATCGAGGCACCTGATTTTTTCATCTCCAGATGTGCATACTCCAGTTGTTCGTGCGCAATCCACTGCAGCCAGCGGTAAAACTCAACGTCGTTGCTGTGTGCAAGTGCAGTTTCGCTAATCAACGAGTCCGACACATGCATGTCCCGCCACGTGCCAAAAGTTCCGAATTTATCACAGCAGACGCACCAAACCGCAAATAGTGTTAGTGATTTTACTGAAGCATTCTTGAACTTTTCGAACTCTTCTTGTCTTTCAACTGTGTTTACGCTCTGCTTGAAGATTATGCGAAGTGCCTCCTTTTTGAGTGACCACACAGTATTGCACTCAATTGATGAGTGACTGTTGTTGGGTGCGCGCGCCATCCGGGCCAAGTCATCAATGTTTTCGCGATCAGTTTTGGGTAGCAACGTGTACTCAAAAATATCGACTCCGGACGAATGTACAGTGGATTTAGAAACTGCCACTGGCAGATACGGACTTGGAGTTTGTGGCAGAACCGGAAAGTCTGCGTGCGTGGGATTGATCAGCAGAAAATCGGCACCAGTTTGTGCGTGTGTATCTTTTGTGAGCACCCGCAGATCCTCGAAGTCTCCAATTCCCCATGAGTTGTGCGATCGCTGTGAGTAGAACTGCGTCATAAACCCGTACATCTGCTTCGGTGGAGTCGGTGCGACTTCCGGAGTCACAATCAAGTGCGACGAGTGCTCAAGTTGTCGAATGCAGATGTTATGGTAACCAACTGGTAAATCTTTGGGCAAAGCAAGCAACCGATGCTCATATCGCACCCCATCAAACACTTTTTCTTCAAGCGACTCACAAAAGTTCCACAATCCCGCGCTCACTGCCATCCTCAAGTATAATGCAAAATCCCATCGCCAACTAACGAACTCTTTGAGTATACATCAACTTCACTTCCATAGCCTTCAATTTCTGTGATAGTTTTCTTAAATGGAGTAGTCCACCTTTTTCTGGTAATTTCGGTCAACTGCACGGTTATCTGTTCGTCGATGTCGGCTTGAACGCCCATAATCTTCAGTATTTGTTTAAGAACTAAGTCATTAATCTTCCGGAGACTGTTATCAGAACCGATGTACGATGCCGCTCGCTACACCGTACTCGTGCGCCAACCTCATCAGCGGCGTCGATATATTGAATCACTTTTTATCACCGATTCGCCCAGTTTGACAACCCCCACGCGTGCATTGTACCACAGTTTGCTCTTGAATGTATACTCAAAAAGCGCAACGTAGGGCAACGCTAAAGACATCAACCTAAATTGTCCACTTTTGGTCACCAGTTCGCAAATCTTGCAGTTATTTTCCTTCTTCTAGATTCTGCGTTGTTCCAGTTGAAAATGAAGTGGATTGTCCATATGAACTATACCATGCGAATCTCCGTACGAAGAGGACGCTGACGCTCCCTTACTAGCCGTTGAATTGTACTCTTGCTGTTCGGCTTCAACCTCAGCATTGAAAACGCCGCTGTTATCAGCACCCGTTGAGTTCTTGTGCATTTATGAGCGCTGCATTTTCCTGAAGTTTTCCGAATCTGCTAGAATTGGCAATTCTACTGCCCAAACTATACCAACGACTATATTAGTGCAGCAAGCGAAATGTAAACAGTACGAAGGACAATTCCCTCAACGTGTGCAAGAGACTGGCATTTCCATTCATGAACGAGCCAAAACAGCAGTTGCAATATCACGCGCAGGATTTAATGAGGAGTCTGAAAGTAGTATGGAAGGAACTAGTGCGATCCCTGTGAAGACTGTAAAAGGTAGAAGTTCAAATTTAGTTCCTCATTTTTAAAACAACTGTTGAGAGTATCACAACAAGAAGAAAATAGTGCATGTAGCACAAAACTACTGCCGCAGTAGAAAATTCAAGTCCTGATGAATGAAGGCCTTAGAAACTGGGAACGAACTGCTAAATCCAGGCATTGCCAAATCGAACCACCTTGACTTGGAGAATGAAGGATTGCTCGGCAGTAGAACATAATATACAACTGCTCCAGCCAAAAATGCATCAAGGAATTCAAAGGCTATTAGAGCAAGTGCTTCTGGCGGCGCAAGAATTCTACGAGTTGCATACAGTAATGTAAGTAGTGGATTAACAAAACCGCCCGAATGCATGCATCACGCTGTAGAACGAAAGTGCAGTTGTAATAGGAACTACAATAACTGCAACCTGCATGCCGAAGAACGCAATGGTCAACGAAGTAACCAGTATTGAAAGCAACGAGAATACGAACGAACCGAGCGTTTCAAACAAATACCTAGTACTTTTTGTGCTGCTGACGCAACTTGCGCCTAAACTGTCCTGAAAAGCTCGGATACCACCATTATCAATAACTGTCATATTTTTACTCCTATTTTCTCCTTGCGCAGCATTATAACATACAACTTACAGTTTTGTCAAGCTTTACGACTTGTCAAGAGCAAATTCTAGTTAAATTTGACATTGTCACGCGCCTGTGATACAACTGAGGACCTGTTATGGACAAGGGCGTGCCCAAACTCCTGAAGAGGATTTTTATTGGAGCGCCGCTGACCAGTAATAGTCTTGGTGAGGCAACTCTCAAAAAACGCGTTGCACTACCAGTTTTTGTGGCTGATGTACTCTCTTCGGTTGCATATGCACCAAATGAAGTACTCCTCACGCTCTCAATTGCTGGAGTCGCAGGTCTTCAGTACTCGCTCCAGATTGGTATCTGCATCGCGGTGATTATGGCAGTTGTCATATTCTGCTACCGTCAAAATGTACATGAATATCCTTCAGGTAGTGGAGATTATGAAGTCGTTAGTAAAAACTTGGGGTGCGACTGCGGAATACTCATCGGCGACGCACTCTTCGTTGACCACATTATGACTGTTGCAGTTTCAATTTTATCAGGAACTCAGTACATTGTCTCGATGATTTCTAGTCTTCACGGGTACGAAACTACTATGGCGGTTGGTGTTATATATACTACTAATTGCAGTTATCAACATGCATGGAATTAAGGAGTAGTCTGGCTCATTCTTCGCAATTCCTGTGTACTTGTTCATAGTTGCAATTGCCTTAACCATTTTCATGGGGCTTTTCCAATTCTTCACCGGATCACTGCCACAAGCAGATTCTGGAAGTTATATTATCAACAACCACGAGAAGTTCGTCAGTAATATTGCGTCATTTGCGGTTTTATATTACTACCACGCGCTTTCGGATCGGGAACTACCGCACTGACTAGTATTGAAGCAATTTCGAACAGAGTACCTAGCTTCGAGAAGCCCAAGTCCAGGAACGCGGCAATCACTCTAGCGATTTTGGGCACTATTTCATGCACGATGTTGCTCGATATTCTATTTCTTGCAGAAAAAACTGGCGTTAAATACGCTGTGGATCCTCTTAAACAGCTGTTGAGTACCGATGGTTCGCCACTTCCGGATGATTATCTGCAACTTCCAGTTATTGAACAACTCGCAAATGCTATTTTTCATCACAACAACACCATGTTTTGTATTTGTGTCGCTTCGCTGGTAACTGGAATAATTCTACTTCTAGCTGCAAATACTGCAATGGCTTCCCAATTCTAGGATCAATCCTTGCGCGAGATGGGTACATGCCTAAGATATATGCGTATTCGAGGAGATAAGTTGGTGTATTCGAATGGTATATGCTGATGCTAACAACTCTCTCA
>AXYY01000054.1 GCA_000485475.1 Candidatus Ancillula trichonymphae ImTpAt | reverse complement strand
GAACTTCGTGATAGGCGGTTCATGAAAATAGTTTCACTAGCCCCGGAGGTGATTTAAGATGGCGAAGATACATAAAGAAGATGTGGTTGTCGTTCTAAGTGGACGAGATAAAGGTAAAGAAGGTCGCGTGCTTGAAGTTATAAAAGACAAGGCGACTGGTAAGCCTGTTAAACTTATAGTTGAAGGCATTAATTTCACCACTAGACATACGAAGTTGCAGCAAAATCAAGGTCGTCAAGGTACTACTGGCGGAATTGAAACTAAGGAGTCAACCATTGCGTACTCCAATGTTGCACTAAAGGACAAGACACTTGGAAGAGCAACGCGCGTTGGTTACCGAGAGGAAGTACGCGAAGTTAGTGGCGTGAAGAAGATGAGACGTGTTCGAGTCGCAAAAGCATCAGAAAAGGACATCTAATGACAACAACAGTAAAACCGCGCTTAAAAGAGCAATACATGAACGAGATTGTGCCCGCACTTAAAGAGGAGTTCAGGTATGCTAATATTCATCAAATTCCGAACTTGACGAAGATTGTTGTCAACATGGGTGTTGGTGAAGCTGCGAAGGACTCGAAGTTGATTGCTGGTGCTATTAGTGATCTGGCGACTATTACTGGTCAGAAACCTGCAATAACCAAAGCTAGGAAGTCGATTGCGCAGTTCAAGTTGCGTGAGGGGCAGAATATTGGAGCACATGTCACACTTCGAGGGGCTCGCATGTGGGAGTTCCTGGATCGCTTGTTGTCAACAGCACTTCCTCGTATTCGAGACTTCCGCGGTTTGTCGCCGAAGCAGTTTGACGGACACGGGAACTACACATTTGGTCTTACTGAGCAGTCGATGTTTTATGAAGTTAAACTTGATGACATTGATCGTGTTCGTGGTATGGACATCACGTTGGTCACCACAGCTAAAACGAATCCTGAGGGGCGTTCGTTTTTGAAGTTACTTGGATTCCCCTTTAAGGAGGCGTAGATATGGCAAAAACAGCATTGAAAGAGAAAGCAGCACGTAAGATGAAGTTTGCAGTTCGTGGTTACACTAGATGTAGTCGTTGTGGAAGACCGCACGCTGTCTACCGCAAGTTTGGATTGTGCAGAATTTGTTTACGAGAAATGGCTCATTTGGGAGAACTTCCAGGCATTAAAAAAGCCAGCTGGTAAGTTAACGAAGAAGAGAGTTAAGCAGTAGAATTTTGCTGGTGTGGTGGTGCCCGTCTGGTCACGCACTCTCAAGTCAGTTCAGGGCGTAGTTTTCAAAAAGTACTCGCCGCGTTCGTGTGCGCGATGTGCTCAAGATGTGGGCAGTGCGGGTTCCTGTGTTATATAATATTTGCAATGCCCTCGTAGCTCAGTGGGATAGAGCAACCGCCTCCTAAGCGGTAGGTCGGCCGTTCGAATCGGCTCGTGGGCACAAACTACCAGATAGGCTAATCTGGTAAATTCCGCTTAGAGGAGCTTGGGTGTTGCCCTCTACGCGTCCCGTTTCTTGAAGGTTGAGCGCTGCAGATGCAACAGCTAGTGTCCATCCGGACAAGATGGGTGCGGCTTCGAGTAAGGTATGTGCATCAGCAGTGCCCCCTTGAGACAAGACTCGAAGTTATTTGAGAGCCAGTACTTGATTGTGGTGGACAGCAAGCTTTCTATTAGTGTTTCACCTGATGCGTGCGTTGCAAGATCGTCTGCTACTAGTAGTCCACGCGCAAGTACCAAAGATACTGGTACGATAGTAGATTCCAATACGTAAATAACAATTGGACCTACAGAATTTTTGATAATAAAAGTCCAGACTCAACGTAAACACCGTGAGTAGTACATATCAAAAAAATATTAGTACTTTTAGCAGAAAGCCGTTTGGTGTGAAAACGACGTGAACATTGAGGATATGGCAAAATAGTGTATTTAGAGGATACGAAATTAGAGCACCGATAAGTGTTAGTGCGGCAGTAAACGCAACAACAAAGCCAACTTTCTCCAGAAAAAACTTCAAGCGGTTGGGAACTGCGAGAAGCGACGGTTGAATTGTGCCATAAGCGTATTCGCTAGTAATTGTCGAAATAGCAAACACCGCAAAAAGAATTGGCGAAATTCCAGGACCTGCAGACGACCAGAAGTTGAAACCGTTTACAAAATAGTGAGGTTTTATCAACAGCATTGTCGTATTGCCTAGACCAAACACGAGTATTAGCACTGCAATAACCTGCCTGCATTGAACACTAAACCTGCTTTCTTAAACTCTGATTTCAGGATATTTATCAATTTCCACCTCCGTATGCAGGCAAATTTCCAGCCCTGTATTCGACTGCACTTGCAGTCAACAGAACGCTTCAGCACCTCACTCAAACTGCCAGTTTTAATAATCTTGCCCTTACCAATCACTACAACATCGTCAATTGTGTGCTCGACCTCGCTCATCACAGGTGGCTGGAACACGAGCACCCCCTTGTTCTCTTTCGCAAGGCTACGGCACAAGTTGCGCACCCACACCAACACCTTCTTGGATCTAGTCCGTTAACTGGTTCATCTAGTATTACGAACTTCGGATCTCCAAGCAGCGCTGCAGCAATGCCAACGCGCTGAGTCATTCCCAGTGAGAACTCTTACCAACTTGCCCTATTGGCAACATCAGTGAGCCCAGTCAGCTCCAGCACCTCATCTACTCTCGTTTTGCCGAGATGTTGTTCGTCACCGCCATTATCATCAGGTGTGATCTAGCACACTACGAGTTTTGTGGAACGCCTTCGAATCAATTACCACACCTACCTTCAACAGTGAATTTTTGAGCTCTTGATAGTGGACGCCATCAATCAGCACTTCACCAGAAGTTGGCAAATTAAGTCCAAGCATACAGCGCATCGCAGTAGTTTTACCGGCGTCGTTCGGACCGATGAATCCAGTATAACACGTCCTTCTGGTACCGTGAACGACACGCCATCAACAGCAAGTTTTTTCGAAGCTTTTTGCTTTCAAATTCTTCAGTTCAATAACCATGCCGCCCATTGTAGCACACTTCAACCTGCACTACTGATGAGTGGTAGGTACGCAAAATGTCATAGGGGTGTGGTATAATAAAAAAATGGGTGAACATTTTACTACTGAGGGCATTGTACAGCTGTCAAAGTTGGCAAGGATAGATCTGTGCGATGATGAAGTTGTGCGACTGGCTTCCGATCTGAACATCATCAACGATTCAATTGAAAAGTTGCAGGAGTTGAATTTGGAAGGTGTTGAAATAACTGCAAGTCCGACCACACTAGACGGTACTTTGCGCGAGGATATACCAGCAACAGTTCATATTCCGGCGGACGCAGAACGAGCCGTTGATGGTGCGAGCAACCCGTATGAGGGGGATTTGTTGGAGGTGGACGCAGCTTTGAGCGGCGCTCCGAGCGAGCAGGACAATCAATTTGTTGTCCCGCAGATTCTGGGCGAAGAGTAGTGGAAAGTGATGAAATGAAGATGAATTTGGCAGCGGATTTGATAAAATGTACTGCATACGAACTGGCTGAAAAGTTGGCGTCTGGGCAGGTGCGTGCGCGTGAAATTGTTGATGCGTATCTTGCTCAAATTGAAAAGTTGGACGACAAGTTGAATGCGTATATTGTTACAACGCCTGAAAGTGCGCGGTTAGTTGCAGACCACGTTGATTTGGCGGTCGAGAAGTTTGAGCTCAAGCGTGCGGCACTAGAAGAAGTTGGCACCTGGAAAGCGACCAAGGTTCTGGGCGAGAACTGCTCAGTTGCCGTTGACGACAAGGGCGAACTTCATCCACTTGCGGGCATTCCAGTTGCAGTGAAAGATGTTGTTGTAACTAAGGGCATTCAGACAACTGCGGGCTCGAAGATTCTTGAAGATTGGATTCCGCCGTATGATGCGACGTTGGTCAAGAAGTTGAAATATGCGGGAATGCCGATTCTGGGCAAGACGAATATGGACGAGTTCGCCATGGGTTCTTCAACTGAACACTCTGCATATGGCGACACGCGAAATCCTTGGGACTTCGAGCGAATTCCAGGCGGAAGCGGTGGTGGATCGGCCGCAGCAGTTGGCGCATTTGAGGCACCTCTTGCGATCGGGACCGATACTGGCGGCTCAATTCGTCAGCCAGCCGCAGTTACTGGAACGGTTGGGGTCAAGCCGACGTACGGCGCAGTTTCGAGGTACGGTTTGGTTGCGCTTGCTTCTTCGCTTGATCAGGCCGGTCCAGTTGCCAAAACCGTTTTAGATGCGGCACTTTTACAAGATATTATTCAGGACTACGATCCGCACGACTCAACCTCTCTTGCGGTTGCGCGCACAAATACTGCCTCCGCACTTGCAGGTGCTCGAGGTGGACTAGAAGGTGCGAAAATTGGTGTCATTAAGGAGTTGAATGGTGGCGATGTGGAGGGTTTTGCTCCACTAGTGAAAAAACAGTTTGATGAAGTTGTTGAGAAGTTGAAAAGTGCTGGTGCTTTAATAACTGAAGTGAGTTTGCCGCATGTTGAATATGCACTTGGGGCTTACTACCTGATAATGCCATCGGAGGCTAGCAGTAATCTAGCGAAGTTCGATGGAGTTCGTTATGGGCAGCGCGTTAGTGGGCAAACTGCAGAGAAGATGATGTGCAATACGCGCGGCGAAAAACTGGGTGATGAGGTTAAGAGGCGCATTATTCTGGGAACTTACGCACTTTCGAGCGGTTACTACGATGCGTATTACGCGACTGCGCAAAAAGTGAGGACCTTGATTATACAGGATTTTGAGAATGCGTTTAAACAGGTTGATGTGTTAATAAGTCCGTCCACACCAACAGTTGCATTCAAATTTGGTGACAAGTTGGCTAATCCACTAGCGATGTATTTGAATGATATTACAACTATTCCTGCTAACTTGGCTGGTATTCCGGGCATGAGCATTCCAGGTGGGCTCGCAGAAGACGATTTGCCCATGGGCATTCAGCTGTTGTCTAGTGCAAGAAATGATGGTAAACTTTATGAAGTTGGTGCGGCCTTGGAAAAAGTTTTACCCAAACTATCAGTGGCTAGGGAGGTGAGTTTACTATGAATTATGATGCAGCAATCAGTAAGTATGATCCGGTTTTTGGTATTGAGGTGCACGTTGAATTGACAACTAGAACCAAGATGTTTTGTCCTGCGCCAAATCCTGCATTTGACAACACGGCTGAGAACTTGAAGAATCCTAATACTATGACGACTCCAGTTTCTTTGGGGTTACCAGGTGCGTTGCCAGTTTTGAATCGTCAGGCAGTTGAGTATGCGATCATGATCGGTTTGGCGCTCAACTGTGAAATTGCTCCTGTGTCCGTTTTTTCGCGCAAGAACTACTTTTATCCGGATTTGACCAAGAACTTCCAAACTTCGCAGTATGATTTACCAACTTGTATAAATGGTTATCTTGATGTTGAACTTGAAGATGGAGAAGTCTTCCGCGTGGAGATTGAGCGCGCTCATTTGGAGGAGGACGCTGGTAAGAATACGCACATCGGAGGGGAAAATGGACGTATACACGGTGCTGATTATTCGCTGGTGGACTACAATCGTGCAGGTGTTCCGCTCGTTGAAATTGTTACTCGTCCTGTGTTTAACACTGGCAAGCGAGCACCTGAGGTTGCTGCTGCCTATGTTCGTTCATTGCGTGACATCTTCAAGGCATTGGGCGTTTCTAGAGCGCAAATGGAAAGGGGGAATGTGCGTGCAGATGTGAATTTGTCGCTCTCTCCTAAAAGCAGCGGCACGCTCGGGACCAGGACTGAAACCAAGAATGTCAACTCATTCAACGCGATTGCGCTGGCCATGCAGTACGAGATTACTAGACAAGCGGATCTCCTGGATGCGAGTAAGAAGATTCTGCAGGAAACTAGACATTGGCACGAGGACACCAAGTCAACGAGCGCCGGTAGACCGAAATCAGATGCAGATGACTACCGCTATTTTCCAGAACCTGATTTGTTGCCGCTCAAGATTGATTCTGCGTGGGTTGAGCGAGTGCGGTCGATGCTTCCAGAAATGCCTGCTGAGCGGAAAAAACGTCTACAAGCTGAATACAACTACACCGATTTGGAAATGCGTGATGTTGTTAATGCGGGTGCTCTTGATGTCATCGAGGAGACGGTCAAGGCTGGTGCGAGCACGAGCGGTGCTAGGAAGTGGTGGATGACGAGTCTTGCAAATTATGCGTCTACCAGTTCACTAACTCTTGATGAAATTGCTCAGCGCGTAATCACTCCTCAGCAAGTTGCCGAACTTCAAGCGTTGATCGACTTTGGTGAAATCAATGACAAGATTGCGCGAACCGTTCTTGATGCTGTAATTGCACATGAGGGTAACCCTAAAGAGATTGTTAAGAAACGAGGTCTAAAAGTTGTGAGTGACGATTCTGCGCTGATTGCTGCCATTCAAGATGCATTCGCACGTCTACCTAACGCGAAGGAGGATATCGCTAATGGAAATGCTGGTGCGGCTGGTCCGATAATCGGCATGGTGATGAAAGCAACGAAAGGACAAGCAAACGGATCGCGTGTGCGTGAGCTGATTCTGCAAAAGGCAGCGAAGTAGTGATGTCAGTGCATGTTGGAGAAAAGTTGAAGCAGTTTGAACTAGATGCGGAACTTGAGCTCTATAACGAATACCAAAGAGTTATGCCAGAGTTCAAGTATGTTGTTGAAACTGCGCGGCGGTTGTATCTGGCGAATACTGTTGACATGCAGTCAAAGGGGACTGGGGCTAATATCTACTTTGAAGTTGCCCTGAAAGACGCATGGGTCTGGGACATTTACCGCAAGGACAGACGCATAAAGCAGGCGCACATCTGCTCATTCAAGGATGTTAACATTGAGGAACTAGCATGATGTTGAAGAGGTGTAATGAACTTGTTTGTTACACTGGTGAAAATGAACTGCTACTCGAAAAGTAAACCTTGAAGAATTTGGCGTGCAATTTACTGGAAAAGCTCTACTGTTGTGAAATTAATTGCCTTGAAATAGACAAAAGTGTTTTATTTGCCCACCATGCGCGCGGTTTTGTACGATTATCGCATCAAAAATTTACGGGGGTGTAGTAAAATCTTTCAAAATGTAACGTTGGTGCGGAATATGCGTTTTAACAAAGTTAGTAGTGAATGGGAGAATGTTGGTAATCCGATAATTTGTAAAAATGTGGTAATTGCTGATGGCGCAAAAATTCTTGATCCGGTGGTAGTTGGTGAAAATTCTGTTGTGGCATCTGGTGCTATAGTTATAAAAAATGTACTTGCTAATAGCGTGGCATATGGTGTGAATTGTTTCAAGCCCAAAGATGAGAACTACGATTTGCTGTTTCATGCGGATATGATTCACTTTGAAAAAATTGTGGACGCCAACAAGCGGTTTATAAAATCATTTGCCGCAGATTGCGATGAAGTAAGCAATGGAGTAGTAACGTACAAAAAACTACGCAAAAGCCAGGTGCGTCACGTGAAAGTATGATATAATGAACGTGCATGTGTTGAAAGGAATATTATGACAGAAAATGTACAGACGACTAGTAAAGAAATTGCTGATGGTGCCGCCCTTGATCCAGTCGACGACGAGGACTTTGCGGTAATTGAAGAGGGCGGCAGTGGAGCGAGTTCTCAAGATGTCACAGTTGACCAGGAGAGTATGCCAGCAGAAGTCGGTGCAGCGAAAAATGACAGCAAGAAGAAGATTGCAAGTCATAGAAAAGCCGAACTTCAAAAAAAGGTAAGTTGTCCATGCTGATCGCGATTCTTGTGGCTGTAATTCTTGTGGCTGCTGCGGCGATCGGTGTGACGTATCTAGTGCGGAAACCTGAAAGTGTTGGGGGGGGGGGTGTTCAATGGTGACCACATTAGTAGTAACATTGGTTCAGTTCTTCTGTACAAGTCGACATCGACAACTGGAATTGAGTCGCTTCTGCTCAGCAGACTTTTAAGCATGATGAACCAATTATTCTTGTGCTGAAAATTGACAAGATTGATGCGGAAACTGTATATTTATATGATGTAACAAAGAGTGGTAGTTCGGACCCAAGTGATGGAGGGTGAAAAGGAACTCTTCAAGTCAAGTCAAACCAGGCAACAAGACTCGTTACATCACAATTGTTATATCTGAGGGAACCGCACTTAAAGAGGGGAAGTGGAAATTCCACTTGAAGGATATAGTTCCGGAAAAGAAATTGCGCAGAGAACTTTCACAGTTCAGCAGTTAGGTAAGTTTAAGGTGTAGATGTCATTAAGTTCGGAAGATGAGCGGATTGGTCAAACAGTTGATTCGCGATATGTAATTCTTGACAAAATTGCTCATGGTGGCATGGCAACTGTCTACCGGGCACTTGATCGTCGCTTGGACAGGGAAGTTGCCATCAAGATTATGCATCCGCACTTGGCCAACGGTGCAGAAGGTGCAACGTTTATTTCGCGTTTCAGACGCGAGGCGCGTGCAGCTGCCAGGTTACATCACCCCGGAATTGTTACGGTTTTTGATCAGGGCATTGACAACAACACAAGTTATTTGACCATGGAGTATGTGCAGGGCACGAATCTTCGCAAACGGTTAAATGAAGTCGGGACGTTCTCGATCGGGGACGCGCTCAAAAACATCGAGTATATACTGCGGGCTCTAGCGGCGGCGCATCGAGCAGGATTGGTGCATCGCGATGTCAAGCCTGAAAATGTGCTGATAAATCGCCGCGGACAGTTGCAGATTACTGATTTCGGACTTGCTAGAGTTGTAACTGAGATGTCAACTTTAACCACCGGAACTGTTTTTGGAACCGTTGCATATCTTGCACCTGAAATTATCGAGACTAGTCTTAGTGATGCACGCGCAGATAACTACTCCATCGGAATCATGCTATACGAGTTGATCGTTGGTGTTCAACCGTATGAGGGCTCGATTCCCCTACAGGTTGCATTTAAGCATGTCAACGAGGACGTGCCGGTGCTCAGCGAGAAGTTTCCTGAAGTTCCGCGCGCAGCTTCTCTGCTGATTGAGGTGTTGTGCGCTCGGGACCGGACTAAACGGCCTCCAGATGCCGCACGCGCACTGGATCTGCTGACAAAGTTGGCGCATAGTCTTAGTTCTGCTGAACTTTCTATTAAGCTTCCTAGACCTGCGAAAAAGGTGGATGACTTGCAGGCCTTGGAGGTGGACAATGTCAACTTGCAAAATGGCGTTGATCAGGAACCGTATAGTAGTTATGATGATAATGATCTAGATTCTAATCACGACCAAGCGGATGGTTACACGATGGAATCGAATGGTAACTTGGAGTCTGGCGGTTCTGATTTTTACAATAATGACAACACGCCGACGAACATTTTGTCTGCGTCACAACTAGAAACGCTTAAGGCATCTGTATCTGTACACGGACTAAACAGCGGTTACAGCGACGGACCAGGTCCAGGTGTGTTCACTTCTAACTCAAATTCAACCGGAAAAGTCAAGAGCAGCAAAAAACGAAAAGCTGCACTGATCAGCATAACGATTGTCCTGACATTTGCGTTGATTGGTGCGAGTGTTCTTTGGTATCAAGTTGAAGGTCCGAGATCGAAGGTGCAGATTCCTGCGGGGTTAGTTGGCGAACCGTTTGAGAATGTGCAGAACAAGTTGAACTCGGCGGAAATCAAATTCTTGCGCGATGATGCATTTTCTGATATGGTTAAAGCTGGTAGAATTATTTCTGTGTTGCCGAGTTCGGGGGAGTTCATGTCGAAACGAACTGGAAATCTGAAAGTTGTTGTTTCGAAGGGCGTTGAAATTCTGCAAGTTCCGGCAAATATTCTGGGCAAGAATGTGACTGAAGGCGTTGAATTAATCAAGAAGGCGGGTTTTCCTAGCCCGAAGGTTGTGCGTGAACATCGTCGAGATGCAGCTAAGGACACGGTAATTGCAGCAACTCCTAATCCAGGCAGTGCACAAAGGCATGACACTAGTATTACGTTGACGGTTTCAGACGGACCGCGCCCAGTAGTTGTGCCAAATCTTGTTGGAAGTGCGACTGCTGATGCGGTTACTGCGCTGGAAGCTTTGGGTCTAGGCATGAATAAGCAGGAAGTGTATTCGGGCGATGTTAAAGCGGGCAAGGTCATTTCGCAGTCCATTGCTGCTGGCACTAGTGCATTTGAGGGTGACAGTATAACGCTGAAGGTTTCGCTGGGCTCAGAACAACTGGTCACCGTTCCAGAAGATGTGCGAGGAGCTGGTATCGAGAAGGCACGCAGCGCGCTGGCAAATGCGGACTTGAAGTATTCGGAAACTGGTAAGGCAATTCTGGTGCTTGTGCGGCGTCAGAGCGTCGCACCTGGCACGAAAGTCAAGCGTGGAACCGTTGTTGCAGCAATACAGATTGTATGAGGAATATGAGGAACTATGCGTTGTCCATTTTGCAAGAATTCTACCACAAAAGTTGTTGATTCGCGGATTTCGGACGACGGTTTTGCCGTGCGCCGCCGAAGATTTTGTTTGACTTGTAAGCATCGTTTTTCAACTATTGAGACCACTTCACTTTTTGTGGTTAAGCGTTCTGGTGTTTTGGAGGAGTTCAGTAAAACAAAACTACTTGTGGGCGTTCGAAAATCGTTTCAGGGTAGATCGGTTGACGAAGACGTTTTGGCACAACTGGCCCAAAGTGTTGAGGATAGTATTCGTGTTATGGGGGTTTCGCAAATTGATTCCTACGACATTGGATTCACGTTGCTTGAACCACTCAGGAAGATTGATGAAGTTGCCTATTTGCGTTATGCATCCGTCTACCAGAACTTTGAGACGCTTGAAGATTTTGAGAAAGAGATTGAGAATTTGCGGAAGAATAAATCAGCAACCAGTCAAACTCAGGACAAGGGTAATCCGCACATGCATGACAGTGAGTAGTTTATATACTGATCTGATCATTTGCAGCTCTCAGTGCGATGTCACCGCGCATTTGTGCGCCCTGAAATGTTACCATTCTTGCGTAGTTGTACGCCCTATCGCGTGCAGTTTTCAGGTCCTTGCCCCGTGCGAGCACAGATAACACACGGCCACCGTTAGTGACAAGTTGTCCAACATCCGCTCCAGTGAATGCAGTTCCAGCGTGTAGAATAACTGCGCCTTTGGCCTCCGCTTGCGAAATGCCCTTGATGACGTCCCCTTTACTGGAACTCTCGGGGTAGTGTGCGCTAGTCAGAACAATGTTGCAGAAATGTTCACTTGACCATGTAAGTTCCTCAAGTTTTTCCAGTTCTCCTTTTGCTGCCAGAGTTGCAATTTTAGACAGTGGAGTTTTCAGCGCTTCAAGAACAACTTGAGTTTCAGGATCACCAAATCGCACATTGAACTCGATGACTTTTATGCCAGTTCTCGTATACATCAGCCCAGCAAACAGGACGCCAACAAACGGAGTTCCGTGCTTTTTCATTTCGTTTAGCACAGGTGTTGCAATGTTGTCAGTTGCCCAGTTAACTGCAGAATTTGGCAACCAATCAAGTGGAGCGTATGAACCCATTCCACCGGTGTTCGGACCCTCATCGTTGTCGAAAATGCGCTTGAAGTCTTGTGCAGGCATAAGCGGAATCGCCCTCTGCCCGTCACAAATGAAGAACAAGCTGAATTCTGGCCCCTGCATATACTCTTCAACTAGCACTTTTTTCTCATCAACCAGATATTTTTCAGCGTGGCTCAGTGCATCCGCAACATTTTGCGCAACTACTACGCCCTTTCCAGCAGCCAAGTCATCCGCCTTAACAACAAAATGTGAACTACCCATCTGCTCAAGTTCATTCAAGACCTTTTTGACTTCTTCAACTGTTGAACATTCCCACGCCTTAGCAGTTGAGATGTTTGCTGACCGCATAATCTCCTTCGCGAAGATTTTGCTAGACTCCAGCTTTGCAGCAGCTTTGGTCGGACCGAAGACCAGCAACGAGCTGTTTTGCGCATGAAGTGCATCAACAATTCCAGCGTCCAGAGGAGCCTCAGGACCGATTATCACAAGTTCAATCTTTTTCTGCTGCGTAAACTTGATAATACCTTGTATGTCACTTTCAGCCAATGCACAATCGTCCGCGTCCAAACGTGCGGCTTCTGCAATCTCCCAAATTCCAGGATTTCCACCAACTACGAAAAGGTCATGCATAATTCTGGACCTCTCCTTTACGAGCGTGCGCAACACCGCATGTTCCCGCGCACCGGAACCAACAACAAGAATTCTCACGAGCCCCGACCGGGACTTGAACCCGGGACCCCTTCCTTACCATGGAAGTGCTCTACCACTGAGCTATCAAGGCACACACCAACACCACCATTGTAGCACAAAACTGCCGACAAGTTTGTGCGCGCACAGAAGAGGGCTGCATTTCGTAAAAGCGGAATGCGACTAAACCTGCGCAGGTGCACAAAAATAGGGCATTTCATTTCGTGAAATTCTGCTAAACTTGCGTGATAAGCGGGAGAATTCCGTAAAGCGGAATGCAATTTATGCATTGCGTTTCTAGTCGTATAATTTTGTCGTTGTGCAGTTTTCTGCGGATTTTGCTCAGTGCGATTTCTGCAGTACGCATTTTCTCTAGTTTTTTGTCTTGTCTGCTTCAAGTAGTTGAATTTTCTGCCCCTCAACACTAAATGGCGCAAATTTAGCAGTAGAAATACCAATCAGCCGTATTTTTCGACTATCCTCATTGAGCCAATTCTTTAGTAATGCTGATGAACTTTCGTATATTTTATACGCAACACCAGTTCCAATGTCAAGTGTTTTTGTGCGTGTGCAAGAAATAAAATCAGTAGTTTTCAACTTCAGCGTGATTGTTTTTGCAGTAGTTTGTTCCTCTCGAAGTTTCTGACTAATCATCTGCGCAAAAGTCAGCAAGTAGTTGAGAAATGTGCGCATCCCCAACTGTTTTGGTAAGAGTTTTTGGAGAAACTAGCAGAATATCAGCAACTTTCTGAATTCCTAGTCGCTTAAGATTACTTCTGGTAGTTCGTCCAACTCCTGGAATTTTTGAAATGTCAAGTTGCTGCACAAATTCAAGTGTTTTCTCTGGTTCAATAACTAAGATGTTGTCAACTGCGCCATAACCGTGCGTTTCTCCAGACTTTGATGCGGGTTTCGCAAATCCAGACGCTATTTTTGCAACTGTTTTTGATACTGCGATGCCAATTGAGGAGTCGATATTAATTCTTGTAGAATGCGTTTTCGAATTGTGCGTGCGATTTCTTGAGGCGTTCCGAATATCTTCCTGGCGCACGAAACATCAAGAAAAGATTCATCAAATCCAACTCGCTCAACTCGGTAAGTAATTGGACTAAGTATTTTGTGAACTTGTGCAGAAACGCTTAAGTCCATGTCAACTGGTAGAAAATCACATCCTTGCACAGTTGTCGTGCTTAAAAAATCAGCATTGCTGAGTGAATTCCGCATTCTCGTGCCTCCTCATACGAGGCTGCACGATGTCCATGCCCAACAACCAACCACAGGTTTTCCGCGCAACTGCGGTCTTCGTGCCTGTTCACAACTAGCGAAGAAGGCGTTCATATCGACTGTAATATACTACTTTTCTGTGTCATCATCTTGTTCAAAAATGGGCTTGATGAATAACTTTGGGCTGGCTGTCCAGGTTGTGATGGCGATAAATGCAACTAGTAGTATAATAAATGCTACTCTTCCACGCAGGTAGATGAATAAGAAACTGCCGAAGGCAAAGAATATCGCCCAAATGTACAGAATTATAACTGCTGTTTGGTGCGAGTGTCCGAGGTTCAGTATTTTGTGATGCAGATGACCTCGATCTGGACTAGTTGGACTCTTGCCCTTCAGCAATCTGCGGACAATCGCTAGCAGCATGTCAAAAATGGGCAGTAGGCACACTAGAAGTGGTAGAAATATTGGCATAAATGCGGGAACTGAGTGTATATTTGCATCTGCGGCGTCAATCTTACCAGTAATCAAAAGTGAAGAAGATGCCATCAGCAGTCCGAGCAGTTGCGATCCAGTATCGCCCATGAAAATCTTGGCTGGATGAAAATTGTGCGGCAAAAAACCCACGCAGATTCCAATTAGAGTTGCTGTTATTAAACATGCTAGAGAGGCGTAGTTGTAGTGCGTACCCGAAAGTGAAAACGCGTAGTAGAAGAAAGAAATGGCTCCAATTCCGACGACTCCTGCGGCCAGTCCGTCTAGTCCGTCGATGAAGTTAATTGCGTTGATAACTGCGACAATCACGATAACCGTCAACACCATCGAAATGCGGTTGGAGCCAATTGTTAAGCCACCGATTGGCAGTGACATTATCTGAACGCCATTTACTGCGATAATTGATGCTGCGATTATTTGCCCAGCGAGTTTAATCATCCAGTCAATATTGAATATATCATCAATAACTCCAACAACTGATATTAGAATACTAGCAACGATAATTGAGCTGAGCTGGAATCCGTCTTCGTAAGTTTGGTTAAAATACGGCACACAACTAGCCACCAGTAGTGCAATTACGAAGCCCATTAGCATTGCCAGACCGCCAAATCTAGGGATTGGTTTTGTGTGAACATCTCGACTACGCAGCTCATTATGGACGGTCAAGTGTGCAACTTTTCGAACTGGAAAACACAGCAGATAAGTTCCAAGTGCAGCAGATATGATGACCAGCACATAATACAGCATCAGTTAGTTTTGCCTTCCAGTCTGCTTCTTCCTGCGCAGTTTGTACGCCTGAATAATCTCTTCAGTTACAGTTTCAGCCCAGATTATTTCACCAGCCCCAATATCAATATGCCCCTGGATTGCTTTTTGCCGCACACCCAGCAACCCCATTATCCCAGGCTTGTAGAGCGGATTACCATCTTCATCGTGCAGATATGGGACATTTTTGAACTCGTTGCTTGGTAGTTCATATGCCATGTCCTTCATGTTCAGCAGTCGCGCAATTCTCTTTTCTAGTGGAGGGTGCGTGTCCAGAAGTTTATTTAAGCCGCTCTGTTTCAGAGGAGCGTTGAAAAACAGGTGCGCAGTTGAGGTGTTCTGGCGTGCAAGTGGCGGAAAGTTACCGTTCTGGAGTTTTTCCAATGCGGAGGCCAGCATAACGGGATTCTTGTCCATTGACGCAGCAGTTGCATCTGCGAGGTACTCGCGATTTCTGGATATTACCATTTGAACCACAGCTGATATGAGCGGCAGTAGAATTGAGGCAACAACTAGTGCAATTGCAGAAATCGCAGCTAGTGCAGTTCCGGCACCTGAAGAGTCGTCCCTTGATCGTTCGCGCGTGCTACCAGGAAACTGCAACATCCAGTATGCAATATTGCGCATAATATCACAGATTAGTGCGATTGCTGCAACCATACCGAACACAATTATCGACAACCTGATGTCATAATTCTTGATGTGTGCGAACTCATGCGCCAAAACCGCTTCAAGTTCCTCGCGATTCATGATCTGCAGAATTCCTGTCGTTACTGCAACAACCGAGTGCTCAGGATCTCGCCCAGTTGCAAATGCGTTCGGAGACTGGTCTTCAATAACGTAGACTTTTGGTATGGGAACATTGTAACCAATCGCTAGTTCTTGACAGATGTGATACAACTGGCTGTATTGATCTTCATCAGCTTCAATTGCATGGCTTGCAACGAGTACCAGTTTTGTGCCGTTGTAGTACTGAAACAGGACATACAAAACAGCAACACCAATTATTACGAACGAGTAGAAATACCCAGAATAATCACCAGTTCTGGCACTATGAAGTGAGAAAGGTGCAGCAACGAGCGAAAAAAGTACCACAAAAACTGAAACGCAGAGCATGGAAACTCTCTTGTTTCTTGCAATTGCCTTGTACATTAAAACGAAACCTTGACGTCAGACGAATCTAGACCTTTTGCGGACTCCTTAGCGTTTTCATCATCGTAGAACTCAATTGGCTTGAAGTTGGTAATATTTGCGATGATGTTGGACGGGAACACCTGACGTTTCGTTTCATATTCACGTACAGTTCCGTTGAAGAAGCGACGAGCCTGAACAAGCGAGTTCTCAGTGTGTTCAATGGTTTCTTGAAGTTTTAGGAAATTCCGATTTGCCTTCAAGTCTGGATAACTTTCAGAAACGGCGAGTAAACGAGCAAGTGAATTACTGAAGAAGTTCGCATTCTTCGCCAGTTCAGACGAGTCAACGCTAGAACCTTGACTAGCCATGGCGTTGATTTGTGCGCGTGCAGTGGTGACATCAGAAAGAGTCGTCTGCTCGTGCTTCGCGTAACCCTTGACGGTTTCCACCAGGTTCGGCAACAAATCAGCGCGCTGCTTTAAGATGACAATTATATTTGAAGCAGCATCCTGAGTTGCAACTCTGCACTTTATGAGCCCATTGTATATGCCAATAACCGCAACCACCAACACCACAACAACTGCAACAACTATCAGTGCGTCCATAAATAACATCCTCCTTGTTTTTAACTGGACTCTATTATAGCACAGTTTTACACTTGTTGTTTTACGTTATTCTACGCCGGTGCTGGGGCAATGGAATTTAGTGGTGTTTCGCTATGCGAAACGCAGCTTTTATGAAGCGGAGTTTGCTACGCAAACACAATCATTTGCGCGCTTGAGCAGTTGGATGTATTCCGCCTGCGGAATGCCTTATTTGCGCGAGGCGTAGTTTAACCGTATTCCGGTTCGCGGAATTCCGTTTATATCCACCAGTTCCGTTAGCCCTACTACGGAATGAACAGCCAGAGCGCGTATTCACTGGGAGAAATTGTCCGCACGTTATATGTGTGGCTTCCCCCTCCCGTAGTTCCCCTCAGAAATTGTATACAACCGTTCTCTAAAACTTCTTCAACCACTCAACATGGCCGTAATTACCTATACCCCCTGCACAACACAGAACACATCACCAACGTGTGGCGTGTATGAAACCGTTTAGTCCTATGTCTGCTGCTGAATATGTCCAATTGGTTGTTGCATGTCCCCACGCCCCATTTTACGGTAGTTGTCGACCGATCTGGGTTCTGCGGGCAGCTGCGTAAACTGTGCACTGCTGCTTAAATTCCGGATTCCAGTAGTCGGTTTCAGATGCGCCATACAGCACGCTCTTTCGCAGGATGTTCGGATTTTGCGCCACAAGCGCACAAAGTCCACCTCGTAGTACAAACCTTTATGATGATGGTCCACTGCGGTTCGTCCACAAATTGCTCTATTTTGTTTTGTTCTACTTCGATTTCTATCTGTCCTAGACTAGCTTGAAATACTGTTCTAACGCCTTGTACATTTGTTATTACTTCAACCAGCTCCGCCTCCATCTGTTGCTCAAATTCTAGTAGTTTGTTTTCAGTGGCGTTCATAACCGACTCAGTAACATTTTTCCTAACTAGCGCATTTAGTGTGCCTTGAACGGACTTGTAAACATATTGTTGATGAATGAGCAAAATGATGTAACTAGTGACGCTACAGCAGTTACGGCGGATTCAATTACTACAACTGCAGTACTCAGAAAAGTAACCACTGAGAGTATTTCACCGTGAATCATTCTTCCAATCGCTGCCACTTTCGGCGGATCTTGAACTAACTGAAACTGCATCGGTAGCTGACTGAACATGTATACGTGCCGTCGAAGCTCAGCGTAGCTTCTGTGTGTGCATCTAGCATTCTTTGAGCATCATCCTGCATTAAATCCTCAATCTCTTTTACTCTTACTCTGTTAACCTGATTCTGAACAACTTCTGAATTTAACTTGACCACATTGACTACTTTGTTGACTTGTTTTGTACTGACTACTACCAATTTACAGCATAATTACTTTTCAGCGGTTCGTCGTACTTAAAAATGTTAATAACTCGTGTGTAAAAAATGGTATATGAAAAATTGTCTTTGGAGTAGTTCCCACAGTTGTCATAACCATTGACGACGTCATAATTTTGACATCCTTACTACTGATGGCGCGGAAATGCTCTCTGGCACAGTGGACTTGCATTTTTCAGGGTTTTGGTATATAATACTAATGTATGAAAAATGGAGCCTCATTAGCAGGGGTAAAGCAATGCGGGAACGAAGGATTTTCTAAGCGGTGCATGAAGGTCTTGCTTTAAGGATCATGCCGCAGGTAAAAATATCATTTGGGCAACCGACAACTGCGGTGAATTAGGAAAAAAGTACTCATTTCATGAGCAGATTTCAGCAGAGCATATTACACAAGTAAAAGTGGGAAGTGATTAGACCACGAATTGAAAAAACTAAAGATGAGTAGAAGTTACGTACA
>AXYY01000053.1 GCA_000485475.1 Candidatus Ancillula trichonymphae ImTpAt | reverse complement strand
ACCGCATCAATCGGTGGTTATCCTGTGCCCGCATTGCGCTACGGAAATCTCGCTGCAGGATTCGGTTTTATAATTGTTGGCTTTGGGTTGTCGACGAAGTGGAAGTGAGTGCGTCCTTAAGTAGTTAGACTCCAGAAGAGTCGGACTTTTGTAATATAGTGCATCTATGAGTGAAAGTGTTAGAGTCAGATTTTGCCCCTCACCAACGGGAACTCCGCATGTGGGATTGATTCGAACCTGCCTGTTTAACTGGGCGTACGCGCGGCATGCGGGTGGTAGTTTTGTATTTCGAATTGAAGACACAGACCAAGAAAGAGATTCTGAAGATAGCTACAAGATGATTGTGCAGGCGCTCAAATGGCTTGGTCTGGATTGGGATGAGGGTGCGGAAATCGGCGGACCACATGCACCATACCGCCAAAGTCAGCGCCTAGACATTTACAAAACTGTTGTGGAAAAATTGCTTGAGAGTGGTTTTGCCTACAAGTCATTTTCAACACCTGAAGAAATCCAGGCGCGTAACGAAGCTGCTGGTCGGCCGAAGCAGATGGGCTATGATGGCTTTGACAGAAACCTGACACCTGCACAAATTGAGGAGTTTGAGGCTAGTGGTAGAAAGCCATCAATTCGGCTGCGAATGCCAAATGATGACATAACTTTTACTGATCTTGTGCGGGGCGCGGTCACATTCAAGGCTGGTAGTATTCCGGATTTTGTTGTAGTTCGTGCAAACGGGCAGCCGCTTTACACACTTGTTAATCCTGTTGATGACGCGTTGATGGAAATAAACTACATCTTGCGTGGTGAGGATCTGCTTTCGTCAACTTCTCGTCAAATTGCCCTGTATAATGCGCTTCTGGAGTTGGGAATTGCCAAGACCATGCCCAAATTTGGACATCTGCCATATGTGATGGGTGAGGGTAATAAGAAGTTGAGTAAGCGAGATCCTGAATCGAATCTCTTCCTGCATCGCGAGAACGGCATGATTCCTGAAGGTCTGTTGAATTACTTGGCACTACTTGGTTGGTCGATTGCTCCGGACCGAGATGTTTTTACTGTTGATGAATTGATCAAGGAGTTTGAGCCGGGAAGTGTTCTTGCGAATCCTGCGAAGTTTGATGCGAAGAAGTGCACTGCAATCAACGCAGAACATATTCGTAGATTGGACGCAGATGACTTCAAGCAAAGAGTAGTTCCGTATTTGTATGGTAATATTTCTGAACCTCTTCTCGAGCTGGACCTGATTAAACAGCTGCAAAGTAGCGAGCCTGAAATGCCGCATTTGACAGCTCATAAACCGCTTACTTCCAGTGATGAATACGATGAACTTACTGATCATGAGAGGCGCGTGTTGGACTTGGGTGCACCGTTAATTCAGGAGCGCATTCGGCTGCTAGGGCAAGCGCGAGAGATGCTGGGCTTTTTGCTGGTTGATTCGGACGCTCTAGAATATGAAGATGATGCTTTGGATCAGGTGAAGAAGATTTCAGGCGCCCGTGAAGTTGTTCAAAAGGCGCTGGAACTGCTCGAAACTGTTCAGCAAGACGCATTTACTGCTGCTAATTTGCACGACAAGTTGAACCAACTACTGGTTGTTGAGTGTGGTCTAAAACCGCGAGTTGCATTTACGCCACTTCGAGTTGCCATCAGTGGAAGACGCGTTTCACCTCCGCTCTTCGAGTCAATGGAGATTCTTAGAAAACTACAAGTTGTTGTTAGACTTAAGAAGTTTATATCTACACCAAGTTTAATTATATGAATAGTTGCATATTGCCTAAAAGTATGGTATAATGTGGCGTATGCTGCAGGGTAAGTTTCTTCGGATAGACGAACAGGATGAGAAGTTGTTGATAATCAAGGTTGGTGACAGCGAAACTGTTGCTGTGCCGCTCACGAAGGCACTAGAAGATGCTTTGGCAGTGCGATCGAACAAACGCGTTGATGATGAGCGTGTTGCTGTTGAGAGTGCAGAAAGTGCACGTCCTCTTTCTGGTGCGTCTTCAGAAAGGGGCACCAAAAAGGAACTAGCTCATGCGCGCGTCGCAGAATCCCGCATTAGCGAAGACATAAGTGGCGGACAAGGTCTTACTCCGCGCGAGATTCAGCAGCAGATTAGAAGTGGACTCAGTGAAGAAGAGATTGCGCACAAGTTTGAGGTCCCCATAGAAAAAGTCAAGCGTTATTCACTGCAAGTCAGGCGCGAGAAGATACTAATTATAGATCAGTTCATGCACTTGAGCGCGCGATCCGCCAAAAGGGGGCGTACACTCGTTGATGTTGTGAATGAGTACTTTGACTTTTGCAACATAGATCGGTTGGATGTGCATTGGAATGCAACCAAGAATGAACACAAGCCGTGGGTAATACAGGTGGAATTTGAACTTGAAGGTAAGAAGACTGTTGCTATTTGGACTTGGGACCCGAAGTTGTCCATTATATCTGAGAGCAATGAAGTAGCACGAAAAATTACGAAGTACTACGAAGATGCCGCATTTGATGATGAGCCGATTTTTTTAGGTTTAGAAAAGAAGAATAAGACTGTTACGCCAAGTAGTGAAGAGTATCATACAGTGAGTTTTTCGACGGGTTTGAGACTTAAGGAGTTGCTTAAATCCTTTGATGCTGATTTTCAGACACAGACTGCTAAGCAAATTATAGACACTAGTTATCAGAACATCAACCCCGACTATTCTGGTGGTCAACGAAATGAGGTGGAGTCGCTTGAGCATGAAGATACCGATCAGGCGGTAGAACCAACGGAGAGTCAAACGAGGAACCGTGCAGATGGTCAGGTGGAAGATTCTAAGGGTGCTAATGGTTTTCGTGCAGATATAACTAGTCGCCCTGTGCTTTCAATTCTTAACCTAGCAGCATCTGAAAAGGGCGATGCACATCAAAATGATGACACTGATGAGTCCGCTGTTCCCAATTTTGGGTCATTTGTTACTCCGATCGGTGCCGAAAAAGAGGACACGCACACTGATAGTGTTAATATAACTGGTCGTATGCGCGAGAAGCTTGCAAAGAAACGCAAGACACGCACAAAGGTTCCCAGTTGGGATGAGGTCATGTTTCCGAAGTCCGATGGTGAGCAAGATGATGATTTACCAACTGCTGCGTAATCATGATGTGAAGTGCGGGTGGAAGTAATATGAACGAGTTGAACATTGCAGGTTGGACAAAGCTTTCAACTGTTGACTGGCCCGGCAATATCGTGACGACTATTTTTCTACAAGGTTGCCCTTGGCGCTGCAGTTACTGCCACAACTACCAAATTCTGGACCCACAGATAAGAGGTGATGTGCAGTTTGATACGATTCTGGAGTTCTTGAGGAGTCGAGTTGGTTTGCTAGACGGCGTGGTTTTTAGTGGCGGTGAAGCACTGATGCAGTCTGGCGAAAATGGTGCGTTACTGGATAGTGTCAAGGAAATTCTGGCAATTGATAGTGCTAGTTTTATAAAAGATACTGCTGCATATAAAATTGGTCTTCACACAGCTGGTGCGTATCCAAACAACCTCAAAAGACTTCTGCCGTATCTTGACTGGATTGGTTTTGATGTCAAGGCACCGGTTGGACTTTATGATGCCATTACCAAGACGAGTGCGTCTGAAGTAGTCGCACGAAAGAGCCTCAATTTGGTGCTTGCTGAGCGCGAACGGCGCAAGAACACAAACCGTCCACTAGGCGTTCAGTTCCGCACAACAGTTGATCCGTTTGTTCTTGATGATTCCGCAATCTCGCGGCTGAAAGAGGAGTTGAGCGCAAAAGGAATTGATGATTTGATGCTACAAGAAGTGCGTTCGGAGGGTGCGCGTCAAGAATACGCCGATGCACTTGCTAAAATTCAAGACGCACAGGCCGTGCGCGTTAGTAGTTCTGTGATCTAATGAAGAAGATGCATTTTGTTGATATGGTGGATATATCTGCGATGGACCTAAAGGTGCGGCTTTCGAAAGTTGTTGACTTTTTGTCTGAATACTATGGGCAGCATGCGCAAGATGTGGCAGGTTCCACAGGGAGCAAGCAGCAGAATGCGTTGAGCAAGAAGTCATTCATGCGCGCGAAACAGTTGGCGCACTGCTACTTCAACTCGCACAATGTGGACCCGGATGCGTTGACGAACATCCCTAAAAATGTGTGCAAGCAGATTACTGAGGCGCTGTTTCCTAGTGTTATTACGCCGCAGCAAACACCTCAGGATGATGATGGCGAAACTGTTAAGACGCTCTACTGCCTAAGTACGGGCAAGTCATCGAATCTGTGCTGATGTTCTACGCTGAAGATAAACGAGCGACCTTGTGTATTTCTTGTCAAGTTGGATGTGCGTTGAACTGCTCGTTTTGTGCAACTGGTAAACTTGGTCTGGTGCGGAGTTTGTCACGTGCAGAAGTTGTCGAGCAAGTTCGATTTGCACTACTAGAAACGTCAAGGCGTGGTATTCTCCTGAAGAGCGTCGTGTTCACGGGCGAGGGTGAACCAACTAATAATCTGCAGGCGGTGCTGGATTCTGCGGCGATAATTTCAGATCCGCAGTTGTTTGCAATTAGTGCTAGAAATATTACGATTTCAACCGCTGGAAATGCACCTGTAATTAAGAAGATGGCACTGAATCCACTGCAGTTTAGGCTCGCAGTTTCACTGCGTGCACGTGCACCGGATAACAGGTTAAGAAACCAGCTGCTCATGCCGATAAATGGAATCTGGAACGTTGACGCAGTTCTGGATACCGCATTTGACTACCACAGTCGCATTTCAGTTGAATATGCTCTCATGCGTGACATCAACGACACTCAGGAACACGCATTCTTGCTCGCTAGAAGTTTGAACACCAGAGCAAGTTGGGCGCATGTCAATCTAATTCCGCTGAACGAGATTGAGGATTCTGATTACAAATCATCAACTGCTAATAACACTGCACTTTTCCAAAACATCTTGAAGAAAAGGGGCATATTCACAACTCTAAGGTCTTCAAAAGGGCAGCTGATTGATGGCGGGTGCGGACAACAACTAGCAGCAAAAGTTCGTGATGGTGATGAACATGTCCAGTGAACTTCTGCACACGAAAACGATTTCCACTTCGCCGGAGGGGTTCTACGAGTCTGAGGCTCTTGGATTGGAGTTTCTGCGGGAAACTGGGGGAGCAAGAGTCGTCAAGATTGTCCAATATTTTGAGTCTAAGTTGGTGCTTGAGTTCATCATTTCAGCAACTCCGAATGCTGAAAGTGCTAGGGATTTTGGACGCAAGCTCGCAAAAACGCACAGTAGAAAGGAAAAGTATTTCGGGGTAATGCCATCAAAGTACTCGTATTTTGGCCCGCTAGATGATCCGCTTAATGTCGTGTACAAAAGGACTACCACTTATTATGACTACCTACTAAACCGTATGAACCAGATGACCGAAGCCTGTTTAATGCGCAAGAAGTTGACTCAGGAGGAAGCTGAACAAATAGAAAATGCCACAATGAACTACCTGAAAAGTGCGCCTGAAGAATTTGTGCATGAGCCACCATCAAGAGTACATGGTGATTTGTGGAGTGGCAATTTGATGTGGACAACCAGCGAGCGTGGAAAAGTCGAGGGTGTGCTGATTGATCCCGCAGCTCACACGGGTCATCGTGAAGAGGACCTGGCCATGCTGATGTTGTTTGGCGTGCAGTATTTTGAGGAGATTCTTGAGGGATACAATTTAGAATGTCCGCTAGTTCCTGGATTCCGCACGCGCTTCAGCTTGCACAATATATATCCACTACTCGCGCACGTTGCATTCTACGACCGTGGTTATTTGAATCAGGTGCATCGTAATCTGGCGGCACTAAGTAGGGGGTGATTGTGCGAGGTACTTTTTGCGATGAGGCAATTGTTCTACGAACCAGGAAGTTCAGCGAATCAGATTGTATTGCAACTGTAATTACTAGACACAACGGTAAGATTAGTGCAGTAGTTAAGGGTTCTCGTAAGCCAAAGTCCAAGTACGGTGCGTGTTTTGAGCCTTTTATGCACCTGAGTGCAAAGTTTGCAGTGGGGCGAAATCTTGATTATGCGGTAGAAGCGGAGGTTGTTGATGCGTTCGGCGGGCACTTTGTTGCGGAATATGAGAAGTACTTCGCTGCGAGCCAGATGGTTGAAATACTAGACAAACTACTTCTTGAAGTTCATGAATCAGCTGAGCAACAATATCTACTGCTTCTGCGTGCGATGAAGATGCTTTTGACTAGACTTGAACCGCCCATCTCGCCAAATGTTGTTGCATTGAGCTATGCGCTGCGTTCACTTGCACTTTCTGGATGGGAACTGGACCCGCAGAATCTTGCAGCATCAAGCATGAAACAGGTGTCGAAAATGCCTCTTGAAGACTTCGAAAATCTACTAGAGGGGCTTTTGTCCGGTGATTGGGAGGTGCTCACAGCAATCTTGAAGAAGCACAAAGTGGAAGATGAACTCACAAAAGTAGTCGCAAGGTATACGGTTTATCATCTTGAAAAATACCTAAAATCTTTCAGTTTGATATAAATGTTGCTAAAATTACTGGAATTAACTTGACTTTTACATGGAAATATGATAAATTAAGTTGCGTAGTCTTTTAGGAGAATTTATGGTTGATGACAGTATAATTGAAGATGGAATTGATGGTACAGAAACTGAAGTGATTGGAACGATTGATGAACTTAAGCTGAAAACTGCGTCTAATAAGCGTGTGAACATGCTGGACGAGGAAGATATTGATAATGCTTCTTGGTATGAGTTACCGGGTATTGTTAATATTAGCGATGATGGAAGTGTCAATGTTGTTCCTAAGAAATCTGATGAGTTTACTTGTTACAAGTGTTTTTTGATTAAGCACTACAGTATGCTGTCTGCGAGTTCCTCAAAGGATGCCCCGATATGTAAGGATTGTGAATGATATGATTGATGTACTGATAAAAACAGGTGATGGATTTGTGCCAAAATATTCCAATTTTGGCGATGCTGGTGTTGATTTGGTGACAACTGAGGATTTTACTATTGAGCCAGGTTGCAGGCACTTGGCGAAGACAGGTATCAGTATTGCGCTACAAGATGGCTACGCAGCATTTGTCCACCCTCGTTCCGGACTCGCAATCAAGAGCGGCATAACTGTTGTGAACGCGCCTGGAACGATCGATGCGGGCTACCGCGGTGAGATAATGGTGTGCCTGTTGAACATGGACAAGGATTCCGCAAAGGAGTTCAAAAGAGGTGATAGAATTGCACAACTAGTTGTACAAAAAGTCGAACATGTACATTTTGTTGAAGTCAAAGAACTGCCCGAGTCGCTCAGGGGAACGGCTGGCTTTGGCTCAACTGGCTACTAAGTCAACTTGAAGTGGACTTTCTGGCTTGCTCCGAGTAGTTCTGCCGTGAGTGCGCGTAGATGCCAACGAACAGCATGATTGCCAAAACTACGGTAAAACTCCACAGCGGCGCCGTCCAGTCACCTGTGCAATCATGAATTGATGCAACAACTGAGGGCGCGAGCGACGCAAGTGTATAAGCAACCATCTGAACTACTGCACTAAACTTGCGGATTTCGTTTTGATTTCTGGAGAACGCTGATATTTTAGAAAACGTTATAATGTAGTTTGCCGCTTGCGCAATCCCCGAACATGCCAGCCAGAGGAACCAGAATTTGGGAGCGAAGAGTAGTCCGAGCGGTAAGATGATCCAGAAAATGCCGATGACGATGAATGTGCGCGTGAACGATAACCTTTTCAGTAGTAGAATCACGCAAATTGAGCCGAGTATTCCAAAGAGCTGAGTTATTGATGACGCAATACCCGCACCAGATGGGTCCATGCCGAGTGATTGGAAAATTGATGGTAACCATGCTGATAAACCAAAGAAGGAGAAGCACTGACACGAAAAGACGAGACAAATGGAATACGTAAACTGCAACTTCGAAATCTTGCGAATTGTTGATGAGTCGTCGACCTTTTCAGACACGAAGATTTTGGACCTACTCTTCACTGGTACCACAAAACTTTCTGAATTCAGCGAGGTTGCGGTGCGTGCGGCTCTGGAGATTTTACCTGCTTCGCGAATGAACTTGCGGGATGCGCCTCTTCGCTTACGGTAGACGTAGATTAACCAAACTACCAGAAAAATCACAACGAGCATTAACCAACTCAGTAGCGTCAGTTCTACTCCCATAAACACGACCAGCGGCATTGTTAGCGCAGTTGCAAAAAACTGCCCCAGACTCATGGTCACCGAGTTTATGCCATTGATCAGTGTAAACTTTTTGGGGAAATCGCGCGCTGCAAGAAGTGGAACACAAATGTTCTGCAATCCGGTGCTCATGCCAATGAGAACCGTTGACAGTACCATAATCTTGAAGCTACCAACTGCGCGAAGTGTTATACCAAATGCCGAGATCAGTCCAGCCACCAGAAGTGTGAATTCCAGACCTTTCTTGCCAATTAGATATGACGCAACTGGTGCAAACATTGCAAAGCACAACAGTGGAATTCCGCTGAGTGCACCGACTGATGCTAATGACGTGTCGAACTTATCAGCCAGAACGTCCGCGATCGGTGCTATTGCACTTATGGGGGCACGCATGATGAAGCCGAGTAAAAAGACAGCAACCAGCAGAACACCGCGCGGAGTATTCCGAACATACCTCATATACCAGAGCACCGAAGACCTGAGCGTCTTCAACATTTTATTATTTGCTTTTACTTCATTCTTTGTCACATTATCGTTATTCTTTCTTGCTGTTTAGTGGCGGATGCAGGGTTCGAACCTGCGTAGCTAAAGGACACTTGATTTACAGTCAAGCCCAATTGACCACTCTGGCAATCCGCCGTCATCTTCGTGCATGCGCACCAAAGACGGGCGTATTATATCACAAGTTTTTCTTGCTGTCAAGTATGTTCAGGAGTTTTTTATTACCAGACCTTAACGAGGAAAACCACATATCCTGCGAGCACAATAATTGTAATCAGCGTAATGGCGACTCCTAGTTCAGTTGTTTTTCTCTCCAGTCAAAGTAGAGGTGTATTTTAGGGGGCTCAAGATTCTGCAACGTACTATTTTGGGGTATATAGACTTCAACTAGTCCGTTGGGGCTCTCTTTATATATCCAGCCATTGTTTTTGCCCGCACTGTCCAGGGTGTACGCTTTGTAACCAGGATAGTAAATTTTTGGGTACTCAAGTGCTTGACCGTTATCCAAAAGGAACTACCGCATTCTCTTTCACAATATAGTCATAGATGACAAACGCGTTGCACCAAATGGGTTTTGGTCTTGCTTGTAGCGTTTAGCGTTTCATAACTTCACCGTAGTCAGTATGTCCGCTAATTAGCTTTTTGGGAAGATATACTCACCAATTGCGGCTGCGGTAATATATGTTGCTGAATCATGATTAAATTACATCTCTTAGGTTAAAAATTGCGTTCGCACGGGCAAGATAAAAGTTAACAAAAAGCACTACGCTAACAGTTGAAAATGCCAATTTTTTCACTACGGTAATGCACTTGGTAGAATTCAAAAGTTTCGAGCTAGAAATATCTGTAACTAGTATATACCAAATAGAAAACTACCATCAGCAACCCAGCTATGGTAAAAAAGCGTTCTGGATATTGAACACTATAAAAAAATCTCTGAAATATGTTTATTGACTACTTGGCCAAATGTTTTGGAATTTATCGCGTAAACAAAACAAATAGAAAAAAGTAGTGCAAAAATTAGTGGCAATCGTTGGAGTTTTTTATTGCTCTCAACTTTGACTACTACCCATACAGTTAGTGCAGCACATATCAATAGGGCATATATGGAACTGGATCTTCCTCCTGTCATTTTAGCGGGAGACGTGAAAAAAAATAGGTCTGGTAGGTTTTGTAGTGCATCAAAACTCAAGAACCTTGCTTCATCTGTCCAACCAAAAGTTTTGTGAAACTGTTCGTCTGTTACCAAGTATATGCCTGATTTTAGGTTGTATATTTAGAGGAAGTAGAAAATATGCGGAAAGTCCAAATGCAATTACCACAGCCAAAACAGACTGAAGAAGTGACTTCACTGCTCGTTTTCTAAATGTAAGTGCGAGCGCAAGATATATAGTCACCAAAAATGGTGCAGAAGTGAGTGCCAAAATCATATGCATGAGGACTATAAATTGCACTACCAACTGAAATCATGACTATGCTGTTAAAACAATATCTTCTAGTTTCGTTGCGGTTCGCAAAACTTACTGAAGAGTTAATACGTAAAAGAGTCGTTTCCGCTCCAGATGACTAAAATTACTCCAGATATACCGAGAAGTAAGTGGTCCATAACCTGCAAAAGCGTAGTTATTAAGGAGTACGAGATAGTAGAAGACCATGAAAAATGCTGAAACTAGTAGTGCAGAACTTGTAAAAGATTTTCGGTGTGGTTCAACCAAATCAGGCTGAAAAGTGCAGGAGTAGAAATTGTTCACAGGAGCAAATGCTGAAAAGTGCATCAACTCTTTCATAAACTTGTACATAATGACACTAGATAGGAACACGAATGAATAGTAAAACTACCGCTGAAAACAAAAGTCCCCAAGATGGTATAAATATGCGAAAAAACGAAATCAGATAAGTTGGAAGTGGTCCATAAAATTCAGCAACTGCATAACCGAAGCCATTCAATATAGTCGGGTCAAGAGTGGATTACTTGCTTGTGTTTTTTGCTGGTGTTGTGGTTTTACACTTCCGCATCTTAGGCATGCACTTCCAAGTGTGAACGATGCATTTTTCCACTACAGTAGAATACAACTTCCATATAACGCACTGGCTGGGTGTCTTTCAAATAGCGATTGTTACT
>AXYY01000052.1 GCA_000485475.1 Candidatus Ancillula trichonymphae ImTpAt | reverse complement strand
CAGTATTTGATAATGACCTCAGAACTATTGGACAGTGGCAGGTTTCAGGTGAACTTGCTGACTAGAGTTAAACTGGTGGATAAAGCTGGACTGGACTATTGATTACACTGAGCTTGACGAAGCAGTTGTTGAAAAAATCAACTGGACGAGTAACCCTATGAAGTGTAGCCAAACTGGGAGTAAGGGCAATCTGGTAGAACTTAATTGTCGTAGTGCTGTGCTATAATGAAAACATGGATTTGTTTGAAGAAGGTAGACTTACTGGCGCCCCAGATGGTGGTCCGCACAAGAACGAGTTCGTTGCGCTTTCTGCACTTGATGGACGCTACCGCGCACTTACTTGTCCGCTAGTTGACTACCTCTCGGAAGCGGCACTGAATAGACAACGCATCGCAGTTGAATTGCAGTATCTAGTTGCCCTGAGTCAGGGGTTTGCTGTCCAGGGTTTTGACGCAGAATCTTCACCGGTTGTACCAGGACTCCCGAAGCTCACGCACAAACAGGTAGACGCACTACTAAGTCTAGTGTCCAATTTCAACCTAGATTCAATTCAGGAACTTGCAAAAATCGAGTCCAGAACTAAACATGACGTTAAAGCAATCGAGTACTATATCGTAGCAAAACTTGAGAAACTCGGTGTCTTTACTCCAGAAGAGTTCGAAAAAGTAGTTAAAGCAATCCACATCTTTTGTACATCTGAAGACATAAACAATTTAGCGTATGCACTGTGCATCAAAGGCGCAATTTTCAAGGTGATTCGACCACGAATTGTCAAGTTTATGCGAGCGCTGGAGGAAATCGCGCGGACGCATATTTCAACGCCCATGCTCGCACGCACACACGGACAGCCTGCAACTCCTGTAACTTTGGGCAAGGAGTTGCTCGTATTCATGCACCGGCTAAATCGGCAACTCATCGCACTTGACCGTGTGGAATATCTGGGGAAACTCAACGGTGCGACTGGCTCGTTCGGCGCGCATAGTATTGCACTGCCAAATGTGAAGTGGCGCAAATTTGCTAAACAGTTCGTCGAAAAACGCCTGAATTTGACCTACAACTCGCTGACGACTCAGATTGAGAGCCACGACTGGGAAGTTGAACTGTTCTCTGTGTTAACGCACATCAACGGAATTCTGCACAACTTCGCAACTGATATCTGGTTCTACATCTCAAATGAGGTGTTCATTCAAATTCCAGAGCCTGGCGCAACTGGTTCCTCGACGATGCCGCACAAGATAAATCCGATCAAGTTCGAGAATGCGGAAGCAAATCTTGAGCTTTCTGATGCAATTTTGAGCAAGTTGAGTGCGACTCTAGTGACCACGCGCATGCAGCGAGACTTGACAGATTCTAGCTCGCAGAGGAATATTTCTTCTGGATTTGCGCATATGCTAATTGCACTTGAGAACTTGACCAGCGGAATTAGTAAACTAACGGTAAACACGGAGAAGTTGAATCAGGAACTTGCGAGTAACCCAGCAGTTTTGGGCGAAGCCGTCCAGTCAGTTATGCGGGTTGCTGGAATTATGGGGTGTCCGAATATGCAGAACCCCTATGAGCGGTTGAAGGAATTCAGTCGTGGAAAAACCATCACGCTCGAGAACATGCGCCAGTTCGTGGCTGAACTTGAACTACCAGAAGATATGAAAAATCGGTTGCTAAATCTAACTCCTGAAAAATACATCGGTCTTTGTGAAGAACTTTGCACTGAGGCGCCTGAGGAATATGAAGCAATTTCGCAGTTTTAACGACTTGTTTTTTGGCGTAGTTATACTTTTGAGTATAGCTGTTAACTTTCTGCTCGAATCTTACGCGCACAGTGCGATGAATGATGTGCAAAAAGATATGCATCAGCTGGCATCGTCTATTAGTTACTTTATCCAGTTCCCGACTTATGTCTTGATGTTTTTGATAACATATCTGCCACCAACACTTGTTCTTGCACTACAGATTGGTAAACGAAATTGGTCACTTTCGCTAAAATGCGCATTTGGAGGAGTTTTTGCATACTTGTCGAATATACTAACTACTTTTCTGATTGCGCACTCTGGAACTTACGCACTGATCAACGCATATGTTGTCTGGACAAATGGATTTCAGCAAGCAACAGTTTGGTCGTCGATAACTATTTCAGTTGCTATGCTGATAATTTCAGGGCAGCAGAATAACTACCGCAGTATTCGCTTCGCCTGGATAATTCTAGGAGTTTGCACAATAATCTTGATGATTTTCGATGCTATAACCTTTATGAGCGGCATTTTGGCAGTACAGTTAGGTTACTTTTCTGGTTATATCTGCAAGTTCATATTCGGATGTGACACACAATGCTTGAGCCATGACGACATCATGAGAAGTATACACCAGTATGGATTTCGTCCAACAAAACTTGAAGAACAGGAAACTTCTGGACAGATTTTCAAGCGTGTGTTCATTGCAAGTGATGATGAGCGGAGGCTGAAAGTTGTCGTCTTCAATTCCAATTCACAAGTTGTCAATTTTCTAACTAGAATTACGCAGTTCTTGAAGTTTCGAGACATTAACTTGAAGCATAGGAACTTCCAGGCAACTTCTGAGCACATCGTTTTGATGAACTTGATGTGTTTTGCAGCTGGAATGAACACCGCGCGCCCACTTGGGCAGTTGTTTATTGATCAAGCACTCATCTGCCTCTTTGAGCAAGATGACCAGGATGAACCGGTTACGAAAACGAGTCTGGATCTCAATCGGGCGCTTGCATTTTGGAGCGAGTTGCATTTGGCACACAAGAACGGAATCAGTTTTCGGCACATAACAGCTGATAGTCTGCGCATATACAAGGGGAAAGCGGCTCTGATGTGTATAAAAGATGGTGAAATTGCGTCTAAAACACTTCTAAAACAGATTGATAGGGCACAACTACTAGTCGCACTCGCTTTACTCGCAGATGTGGATTTGGCGCTGAAATCGTATCAGGTGTACCTCAAAGAGCAGTTCTCAAAGCAAAAACGCGCAAATGAGTTGATAATAACTGCTTCACTACTCGAAAGCGTCCTGATGCCGGCGCTTCTTCGTAAACAGTTGAAAGTACAGCAGAAAAGTGGCGTCAACACACTAGAAGAGTTGCGCAAGAAGTTGGTGCAATCTGCTGAAAGAATTGGTGTGTATGACACTGCGGAGGTTGAAGAATACAGGCGGTTCACGTTTAAGCACATAGTTTCGTTTGGGCTCGGAGTTTTAGCAATCGGCGCACTTTTGACGCAGTTGAACTACGACGCAATTGTTATGGCGCTGAGTCAATCGAACCACCTGTGGATGCTCGCGAGCTTCATCTTCTCGTTCGGCACATTTCTTGGCGGTGCGATTACGCTTTACAGTTACGTTTCAACTCCATACTTCAAGCAAACTATGGGAACTGTTGCACGATTTCAAGATGTTCTTCTTGTGCAAGTTGCTTCTGCTTGGACCGCATTATATCTACCAGCTGGACTTGGGCCGCTCGCGACGAACATACGGTATTTGAGCAAGATGTCCAAGAAAGCTGCGAAAAAAAACAAGACCTCGCATTCGGTGATGCGCAGAATTAAGGCTCGTGCGCATGCAGTCACTGCGGCTGTTGAGTTGCAGCAAATGAGCGGAACGCCGATACTACTGTTGATTCTGGGGATGTTTTCAGGTCAAGCGATTTCATTTTCAGAAGAGAACTTACCGAACTCGATTGGTAATTCCAGAATTATTTTAATCGTCGGCAGTATTCTAATAACGGTCACAATTGTGTTGTGCATTCCGAGATTCCGCAAGAATATTATCAACCAAGTTCGATCCATCACGAAGAATTTTTTGAGCAGTTTTGTTGAAGTTATACGATCGCCAAAAAGCGTAATTATCGGCTACTTTGGCGTTCTAGTTATGATATTTGCCAATATTTTGGCCTTCTGGGCCGCACTCGCTAGTTTCGGACAGTTTCCAGG
>AXYY01000051.1 GCA_000485475.1 Candidatus Ancillula trichonymphae ImTpAt | reverse complement strand
CAAGAGATATATTTGCCGGAAGGATATTAAAAACGGCTTGGGATGACTATTTTGAATTTAGACCACTGTTCACTTACTTTAAATTCGATAACTTGATTTATCTTACACTTGCTAACGGTCAGACTGATCTAAGGTTTAATGATGCAATTGTTACGGGCTTGTGTAGGAAGAATGGAGCAAAAAGCCTTGGTTGTCAAACTAGAACTATATATTCCAAAAAATATGAGTATTGTTTTGATTGTTTTGACTTATATTTTTCGTGGGGTGAGGCGTGGGACAATATTAGTCAAGCCAAAAACAAGTATATTACTACGGTTAAAATTGTGGGCTGTATATATCTAGATTCTATATTAAGTATAGCCGAATGCGCAAAAAAAGAATTGGAGCCTTCAAAAAAGCAGTTAGTGATTTCTATATTTCCAACGGACCTTGGAGACAGACACCACTATACAGAAAATTATACACTATCCTTTTTACGAAAATGTATTAGATTTGCTGAAAAATACCCGGAAGTGATTTTCATTTTAAAAGGGAAAGATCCTGAGTTCAGTAAAAAACTATTAAAAAACAAAGATTTTTTTAAACAATATTCTAGAGTTAAAGAAAACTTCCATATAATAGGTAATCGATATAGAAATGAGTATGTCGATGTTCTTTCCAAGTCAAGTATTGTTTTATCAATAGGCTACACAACTCCTGGTATCGAAGGCCTCCTTCTTGGAAAAAGATCAATCTATTACAGTGAATTGAAAGCCGGAGGACAAGCAGTTGATAGATTACCTGAATTTGTTGCCGATAGTTCAGAAAGTTTTAACTTGATTTTTGAAACAGCTCTTAAGGATTACAAAAATTATAATTTTAAGCATAGAAGCATTATAGCTACTCTGGATCCCTATCGTGATGGAATGGCTCTCAAAAGGATAAGCAATTTATTGGATTAGGAATAAATTATACAGGGGAAAATGCACCTAGTTACTACAGCTGAAACTCGTTTTTGGAAAGAAAATACAAATCTTCTCTTCTTAGGAGAGTGGTGTAATACTTATGAAAATGGAAAACAGACTGATAAGCGGAACTACGAAGTTTTGCCCTACCATTGGGATGATCGTAGAAAACTGTATGGTGATTATTTATACTTGGATTCTTTATATGAAAAGACTCTACTACAACTAAGAAAACTTCTAAATCAATTACATGGAGTTGACTATTCTTTGCGCTATTGGAGAATTATTGTTGGCCCCTGGCTATATTGTTTTATCCAGATTCTCTACGATAGATACCTATCGATTCAGTGCGCTTTTAAATCTGGCAAAGTAACAAGTACGTATATCTGTAGTTACAGCATCTCGGACTGGTTACCAGATAATTTTTCTGTTTTTCATAGATGGATTGTTGGTGATCCGTATAACCACTTCATTTATAGCCGTATTATCGAATTGAGTGGAATAATTCCTTATGAAGGTGTATCTTGCGATGAGGGAGGGAAGCAGGCAATAAATGCTGTAACAAACCATCCTAAAAAGTCTGTTATAAAATTTCTAAAAAAATTGTCGACAATATATGGTCTCTTATTGCCAGGAAAGTTAAATAAAATTTTATTTATATACAGCCATTTAGATTTTTTTGATCTGATAAAGATTCATTTGGCCATAAAACAAATCCCGTATTTTAATCCACCAGACATCAAACTGAACAACATTACTGTTGATAAGGAAATAAGGTCCAAATTTTGCCTGAATAAGTCGTCTAATGATTTTGAGAAAATACTATATACTTTAATCAGCGAGCAGATACCTTTAAACTATATAGAAGGCTACAAACTTATGAACAAACGCTCGCTTAGGTTTTATCCTGAACACCCAACCATAATTTTTTCTGCCAACGTTAATAATACCAATGATTCTTTTAAATTTTGGTCTGCATATCATACTGAGAGAGGAACCAAACTATATGGTACACAACACGGAGGTCACTATGGAACTGGTTTATGGTCTTCAACTACGGCACACGAAATAAAAATATGTGACAAATTTTACAGTTGGGGATGGACCTCAAATAAACAGAAAAAAATCATTCCACTTTCTGCAGCATACTTTAACAAACTCAAACGAGTTACACCTTCTCATTCTGGAAAAATACTGCTCATTCTCACTGGCATCCCCAGGTACTCATACCACCTTTTTAGCATCCCCGTAGCTGCTAGTGGCGGTCTATCATATTTGAAAGAGCAATACCGATTTGTTAATGCCCTT